>CAMBHH010000279.1 GCA_945866505.1 Flavobacterium psychrophilum | reverse complement strand
GATTACATCAATGGTTTTCACGATGCTGCGAATGCTATCGCTACTGTAGTTGCAACGAAAGTTCTTTCTCCTTTTCAAGCCGTACTTTGGGCAGCATTTTTTAACTTTTTGGCCTATTGGGTTTTTGGTTTGGGTGTTGCTAATACTGTGGCAAAAACAGCCAATGCGAGTGAAATTGATTTAGTTGTTATTCTTGCGGGAGTTATTGCCGCTATTGTTTGGAATTTAATTACGTGGTGGCAAGGAATTCCATCGAGTTCTTCCCACACTTTGATTGGAGGTTTTGCAGGTGCAGCTATAGCTCATGCCATTGCCTTGCACGGCTTTTCAGACTATACTATTGTTGTAGACAATGTAGCGCAAACCCACCATTGGTATAATATTGTCAGCTGGTACAAAGAAGGTCAAGACGGCGGTATGCCTTCGGGAGTGGTTGTGATCATTGCATTTATTATTTTGGCACCTTTATTAGGAGCCGTCATTTCTTATTTTATTTCAATTTGGTTATTGAATGCTTCCAAGAAAAGTATTTTACCTAAGTTGTTTACAATTGCCTTAATGATTGCCTCGGTTTGGTTTGTTTCTAGCCAAATGATTCCTTATGATAAAATAGAAAAACCCCGTTTTGATTCCCATTTCTGGAGTATTGTATTTGATTCCCATAACATAAAATGGTTTTTAGTTGCCTTTATTATCTTGTCTATTTCAACTTTTGCCTTGGCCTTTAGTAGTTTGAGTTTGCAAAAAGCTGATTCTGTTTTGAAAAAAATGCAATTATTGTCTTCGGCTGCTTTTAGTTTAGGTCATGGTGGAAATGACTCCCAAAAAGTTATGGGTATTATAGCAGCGGCAGTTGCTGTTTATATCAATCAAACTGATTCTTTAGTTCTAAGCTTACCGGATTGGTTGCAAGTTGTACTTCCCGATGATGATAAAGGAGTTGAGGGCTTAATGCCTGATTGGATTCCTCTCGCTTGTTACACCGCTATTGCGGTTGGAACATTAAGCGGCGGTTGGAAAATTGTAAAAACGATGGGTACTAAAATTACAAAAGTTACTTCATTTGAAGGCGTAGCAGCTGAAACTGCAGGAGCATTGACTTTATATTTTACAGAACATTTCAAAATTCCAGTAAGTACGACACATACTATTACAGGGTCCATTATTGGAGTTGGTTTGACCAAACGGATTTCCGCTGTTCGTTGGGGTGTTACTGTGAGTTTATTATGGGCTTGGGTTTTAACTATTCCTGTGTCAGGACTTTTGGCCGCTGTAGTGTATTATATTTTGAAAACATTTTTGGCCTAGCATTTAGTCCGATTTTCATATTGAAGAGTTTTCATCCTTTTTCATTTAGAAAACAAGTCAATTCATTTAATCAAATTATTTAAATCTGAAACCACTATTTCTTCTGGTTTCATTTCCATTTTTCTTTTACCAAAAGTGAGCTATATCCCGTTTAGTACAGTTGTATTTGGGTCTTTTCTCCATCATAAATTGAATTGACAATTGAATTGTGCGTAGTAGCTATAAACATTACGTAAAAGACCAAAATGTTGTAACTTATTCATTTAATCCTGATAGATTAAATGCGATAATTGCTCTAATTTTATAGGCTGTTATGGGAATAGTGTGAAAATTTAGCTTATTTTTCCACATAGCAAGATATTACAGTTCATTAGGTGTAATAAATCTTGATTTTATTAAGTAGTGTAATGGTTTATTTTTGGATATGTTGCTGACAAGTTGGCTAAATTTAATTTTTTTAGCTTTTCACGCATAACCCAGCAGAACCAAAAACATCAAAAGAACTCAAATAAAAGATTTGTAAATCTTTCATAGTTAATCGGAAATTGTGCCAATGCAAAAAACAAATACGTTAGGAATTTGCATTAAAATATGATAATAGATGACACATACATACAACATTACTGGAATGTCCTGCAAGGGTTGCCGCACCAAAGTTGAAAAAGCCCTCAATACCATTGATGGAGTGGAAGCCACGGTTTCATTGGATCCGCCAATCGCCACCATTTCAACAGAAAAAAGCATTTCCATTTTCAAACTTCAAAAATCATTATATACCGCAGGAAATTATGTGATAACCGAAGTAGACAGTTCTAATGGAAAATCGCTTTATAACCTACCACCATCAACTGAGATGAATAGTATTGCTTTGCCAAAAAGTGCTTCGGGAAAGTATTACTGTCCGATGTTTTGCGAAGGCGAAAAAGTCTATGATTCTCAAGTAGGTTGTCCCGTTTGTGGAATGGATTTGGTTAAAGCACCGGATTTAAACCGCACTAAAGTACAGTACACTTGCCCGATGCATCCCGAAATTGTTGAGGATCAACCTGGAGATTGTCCTATTTGCGGAATGGATTTGGTTCCGATGCAACCAGTTGACGATGAAGAAAACACGGCCTATACTGACTTGATGCGAAAGATGAAAGTGGCACTTGTTTTTACCATTCCGGTTTTTATTATTTCTATGGCTTTAATGTTTCCTAATAATCTATTGTTGAAACTATTAGGAATGAACGAATGGAATTGGATTCAATTTGTCTTAGCAGTTCCCGTTGTTTTTTATTCCGGATGGATGTTTTTTGTACGTGCCTGGAAATCTATTATCAGTTGGAATCTCAATATGTTTACACTAATAGGAATTGGAACTGGAATCGCTTTTTTATTCAGTATAGCGGGATTACTATTTCCTGATTATTTTCCAAATGAATTCAAGCATCACGGCGCTGTTTCCCTTTATTTTGAAGCGACTGTTGTGATATTGACTTTGGTTTTATTGGGTCAACTATTAGAAGCCAGAGCACACAGTCAAACGAGTGGAGCAATAAAGGAATTATTAAAATTAGCACCAACCGAAGCTACTTTAGTTATCGAAGGAAAAGACAAAGTGATTTCTATTCACGACATCAAAAAAGACGATTTGTTGCGTGTAAAACCTGGGGAAAAAATTCCGGTGGACGGAAAAATAACTGATGGCGAAAGTACCATTGATGAATCTATGATTTCTGGGGAACCCATTCCTGTTGATAAAACGACGGGCGATACCGTTATTGCAGGAACTATAAACGGCAATAAATCCTTTGTGATGAT
>CAMBHH010000278.1 GCA_945866505.1 Flavobacterium psychrophilum | reverse complement strand
GTGTCCACTTAAAATAAGTTGAAAACCAGCTGGTTAGAATCAAGTTCATTGACATTATTGTAATCTGATTTCATAAGTAATTCATTTACAGGGGTTTTATCGAGCAATGATGCTGATAAAATTTGTAGAATTTCATAGATTGAACGATTGATTTTTAAATTTTTTGCAATGATTGACACCAAGCAATAAGTTATTATTGCGATGTTTATTTGTATGCGAACAGCATTTTCTGTTGTTCCCCAAAAGGTCTTAACTTTCAAATGTTGTTTAATCCATTTGAAGAATAATTCAATCTGCCAACGCTGTTTGTAAAGTAAGGCAATCTGCTGGGCTGATAAATCAAAATTGTTTGTCAAAAAGATTAACATTTTTTTGTTTTCAGCATCAAAGAACTTCACTTTTCTTATTCTTTCTGGATAATCTTTTGAAGTATAAAAGCCATCTATTTTCCCTGTTTGGTCATAAATAACTCCCGTAGATTTATCCGTCTTTTTGGAATACATTCTTTTGAATTTTAAATTTGATTTTGCTCTAACAACAAAATAAGCTTGCGATTTTGTAATTCGATTAAGCCTTACGTAATCAACATAAGCACGGTCAAAAATATAGTACGCAAAACATTCGTAATTGATAATATCCATTGCATTAACATCGTGAATATTTGCCTCGGTAATGTGAATAAATACAGGGATTTGTGTGTTAATATCAAAAAGTGTGTGGAGTTTAATTCCCGCTTTGGTTTTTCTAAAATGAGCCCACCAAAATACACTCAAACACAAATCAATAGTCGAAGAATCAAAAGCATAAATATTGCCTTTTATTTCAAAACTATCATTGCTGTTTTTTTCTTGAGCAATCAATATTAAATGATTGGCAAAGTCTTCAAATATCTTATAATTGCGATTCTCATTTGCCTTGGATAAATTGCTTCGTGTTACATTTTTTCCAAAACCTAAATGATAAGATTTTGATTGATGCGCTTCAATAACAATTATCAAATCTCTCAAGCTATCTCGAGAAGATAATTGACCGAAAATCATACATAAAAGTTGATTCCAACAAGTAAAATGTCTGACCTTTTTGTTGCCATCATACTTGGTTACAAATCTATCAAAAACACGTTGTGGCAGAAATTCAACTAATTGAGAAAAGACATATTTTCCGTGATTCATATTCGTAAAGTTAATTTACGAACATAATAGATTCATTTCAAATCGTCACGCTCTAAAATGAGACTTAAAATACAGATTTACAATAATTTCAAAGAACTTTTTTTAATCTATAGTGGACACTAGTGATGAAATTTAAAAAAACTTTATAAAAAAACATAAAAAAAAAGTTAATTTAGCTACTTTTAGTCTAGAATTATTCTTTGCTTAAATGAATATTAATAAAAACTAATCATGTATTATAAAATGAAACAAACGTATTTTTTATCAGCAATGGCAGCAATTTTATTTTTGTCTTCCTGCAAAAAAGAAAATGCTCTAGTGATGAAACCACTAGAGGTTTCGGTGACCGAAGTCCTGCAACAAGAAGTAAGACTTGAATCGGAATATTCTGGACAAACTTATGGGCAAGCGGATATACAGATCAATCCACGAGTTGACGGTTTGATTGAAAGTTTAAATTTTAAAGAAGGAGGCTTAGTTCAGAAAGGCCAATTGTTGTACACAATAGACCCATTGCCCTACCAAGCAAAAGTAAATGAAGCGCAAGGAGTATTGGCAGCAGAAGAAGCTAAACTGGCTAAAAACAAATCCGATTATGATATGATGGTACCTTTAGCCAAAATGAACGCAGTGAGTCAAAGAGAATTAATTGCTGCAAAATCAGCTTACAATGCTTCCATTGCATCGATAAAAGCACATACAGCAAATTTACAAAACGCAAAATTAGCTTTAGGATATTGTCGAGTATTGGCACCAATTTCTGGACTAATTGGAATTTCTAAAGTTAGAGTTGGCGATTATGTGAGACCAGGAGCCACTTCAGTTTTAAACACAGTGTCTGATTTGGGGGATATAAGAGTCCGTTTTACAATGAGCGAACAGGAATTTCTTCGAATATTCAGGGAAATAAATAAAGAAAATTCAAGTTTGAAAGGTGCAGGACAATCCATTTCTTTGAAATTATCAGACGGTACAATGTATCCACAGACAGGAAAAGTTAGTTTTGCCGACAGACAAGTTGATCCAACTACTGGAGCAATGACATTTGAAGCTGCTTTCCCTAATCCCGATAAATTATTACGGCCAGGTCAATATGTAAAAATTGCAGTAGTTACTGATGTTCGCAAAGAAGCTTTGGTTATTCCACAACGTGCTGTTATAGAAATGCAAGGAATTTACCAAGTATATGTTCTTGGTGACAGCAGTAAAGTTCATATGCAAATTATTACTCCAGGTCCTTCATTTAAAGATGGTTACATTGTTGAAGATGGATTAAAACCCGGCGATAAAATTGCCTTTGGAGGCAACTCATTATTGAAAAATGGAAGTGTCATTGCACCAAAAATCACTCCTTGGCAACCGGGTCAAACTCAAACTGAAGCTACTAAATAATTTATAGAACATAATTATGGGAGAATTTTTCGTAAGAAGACCAATTGTTGCCATGGTAATCAGTATCATTATTGTGTTACTTGGATTACTAGCGCTGCAAAAAACACCAATTTCACAATATCCTGACATCAATCCACCCGTTGTTAAAATTACAACTCGATTTACGGGTGCCAATGCCTTAAACGTTGAACAAGCGGTGGCAACTCCTATTGAGCAGAAAGTAAATGGAGTTGAAAATATGTTGTACATGAAATCAACCAACACTTCTGATGGAGCCTGTACTATTGAGGTGACTTTTGATGTTGGAACCAATCTTGATAATGCCAATATGCTGACGCAAAATAGGCAAAATCAATCGTTGCCATTTATGCCATCGAGTGTAAAACAACAAGGTGTGGTTGTGAAAAAGTCATTGTCTTTTCCAATGATGTTGTTTACAGTAACTTCAAAAAACCCAAAATTTGATGCTAAGTTTTTGAATAATTATGCTAGTATCAATATAGTGGATCAGTTATCCCGTATAAAAGGGGTGGGTGAAGTTTCCCTTTTTGGTGGAAG
>CAMBHH010000277.1 GCA_945866505.1 Flavobacterium psychrophilum | reverse complement strand
GATCCAGACCAAGTAAAGGTATATAATATCAATAACCTTCGTGAATGTAATGGACAATTGGCAGATGATGCCGTACGTACGCAATATCCCGCTTATGTTATTTGCCCTCAGGCTAAACAAACTGAAATGTGGGGTAGAAAGCATTTAATAGGACTCAAACAAATTATAGCTGCTTTGCCTTCAGTTGATATGAACCGAATATATGTTATGGGACAATCAGCAGGTGGACATGGTTCAAATGTTTTTATTGCTTTAGACCCCAATTATTTTGCAGCTGCAATTATAGGTTCTGCTGACTTTTCTAAGATTGATATAGACGATATATCAAAATTTGTAAATTTTAATATCTGGGCTATTCATGGTGAAAATGATACTACCAGTAAATATGTAAATACCAATGCATTTTTTAACACAGAGATGAAACCAAAAAATGCCAAAATGAAATTCACCACCTTATTTGCGCATGGCCATAGCACTGCGGATTTAATAATTGGAGTATATTCCACCTTTAGTAATGTTTCAACTGATAGGATAAAAAATGGTTACAAAACTGAATATGGAGGAACGGATTCTGATCCTGAAACCGATACTCTAAAATGGCTGTTTTCAAAAAGTACGGCAAATTTGGGAAGTACTATCTTTAATATAGACTCATTTACAATTTATCCCAATCCAACAAATTCGTTTGTCAATTGGACTAATTCAGCAAACATAGAACAAGTCGTTGTAAATGATAATACTGGAAAACTGCTTTTGAAACTTACGAATCCTACGACAAATAAAATTGATTTAAGCAGGTTTTCAAATGGATTGTATATTATTAATTTCTATCAGAATAACAACATTGTTTTTACTAAAAAAATTATAAAAAATGACTAAGATTAATGATATGGGAATTAAATTTTGCAAAATGAAAAACACAAAATCTGCTTTAGTTTTCCTAGCTATGCTATTTACGTTTTTTCCTCCTTTGAGAAGTTTGGCACAACCTGCTGACTGGGTACTAGCGAAGTACGAGCCTTTTAACTTTGTTTATAATTATAATTCAGTTCCCACAGAGCTCGCATATCGATTAATGCGTCCCATTAACTTTGATTCAAGTAAAAAATATCCTGTTATAGTTACCTTACATGGTGGCACAGCATTTAGATTGCCGCAATCCACCAGGTACAATATTTATAGCCTTCAAGAGTATAATGAACAATTAGCTGATGATGCCATTAGATCAGGATATCCTGCCTATGTTCTTGCACCCCAAGGAAAATCAGATTTATTTTGGCAACCAGTGGATTTGGCTGGTATTCAAGGTATTATATCGACTTTGCAATCGGTAGACTTCGATAGGATTTATATTATGGGAACATCTGCCGGAGGCAACGGGACACACGATTTTATCAGTAGTGACCCCACCTATTTTGCTGCTGCAATTTCCGCTGCTTCAAATCCCGATAAGATTGCTGTTGCCAAAAGGGCATCTCTTGTCAATTTTAATCTTTGGCACATGGTTGGCGAAGCTGATCTAGACCAAAATAGGTATCCTGGTAGTGTTACTTTTTTTGAAGACATGAAATCAAGAAATGCCAAAATGAAATTTACCATTTTTTGGAAAGCTGGTCATAGCATCGGCGATTCAATGATTGCAAGTGAACAAATCTTTAGTACCTATAGAAATGGTTTCAAGACGGAGTTAGCAGGAACCAATTCCGATCCTGAACCCGATACGTTAAAATGGCTGTTTTCTAAAAGTAAAGCAAATTTGAGAAGTGTTGCCTTTAACAAAGACTCGTTTACTATTTACCCTAATCCTACAAATTCTGTAGTAAATTGGAATATTTCGTCCAAGATTGACGAGGTTGTTGTAATTGATAGCAATGGAAAAATGGTACTTAAAATAGCTAATCCAACTTCTAACAGTATTGATTTAAGTAACTTGAAAAGCGGAATATATTTTCTGAAAATGCGAGAGAATAATTCTGTAATTACCAAAGAAATTGTAAAAGAATAATTCCGAAGGAAGCATATCGTCTATAAAGGAAACCCAAAGTTGAAATTATAAATCATTGGTGTCTTGCAAATCGAATTTAAATCTTTAAGTTTATGCCATAATTTTTTTTAATGGCAGACCGCAAGGTGTACAATTTCAAAATAATTAGATAGCTATTTTCATTGCCTTGTTTATTTTTTAAATAGTTTGATTGATTTTTATATATTTATTTTTAAGGTGATGTAATTGGTTTTGTTCTAATTTATTGCTTGAATAAAGAAATGTATTTTCTATCATTCATAGTAGTACAATTTAAAATGATGAATAGTACTATTGTTTGACACAAATTGACACTATTAATGAAACTTTTTCTATCGGTGCGAATCTTCCCTTAGGCTTATTTTTGATATTGCAAATAATTTTTTAGTATAATGAAATTTTAATGTGTCTTCTTTGAGATTTATTCTTTTTACGGCATTTATTTTTTTTATTCCATAAATTCGCAAATACAACAACTTACTAATTTACAAGAAAAAAAATGAAATTTAAATTATTGACAATTGTTTTTTTAATGTTTTCTTTATCATTGTTCGCTCAGACTACGGTAGAAGGAGTCGTTAAAGATAGCAAGGGTTTGCCGGTTTCGCAAGCCAATGTTTTTATTAAAGGAACAAAAAACGGAGTTAGCACTGATATTGACGGTGTTTTTAAAATTAAAGCAAAAATTAATGATGTTTTAGTTGTTTCGAGTATCGGATTTACCAAGCAAGTAGTTAAGATTCAAGGTAATACTATTCAAATTGTTCTTGTAGAGGCAAATGCTACTTTAGATGAAATTGTAGTAATTGGATATGGAACTGTTAAGAAAAAGGAGATAACAGGAGCGGTATCTACGGTTAGAGCATCGAGTATTGAGAAAGGGGATCCAGTAGATCTTCAAACCGCATTGGCAGGTCGTGTAGCTGGTTTGCAGATCACACAAAACGATAATGGATTAGGTTCTGGAGTAAAGGCCATTATTCGTGGCGGTAGTTCTCTAACCAGCGGTAATCAACCTTTATATGTTATCGATGGATTTCCTATCATCCCAGATGAAAATGTATCCTCCAATCCATTGTCCGATTTAGATCCAGGTCAGAT
>CAMBHH010000276.1 GCA_945866505.1 Flavobacterium psychrophilum | reverse complement strand
ACTGAAGGTTGATTTTGTCAATTTCAAAATAGAGACTATTTTGAATATGGTCAAAAAAGACAAATTGCTAATTCAAGGGTTGATCAACGGTTCGGCTTTGGTGGAAAATGTGATGACAAACCCAACTTTCACCTCTGATATAAAAATAGATAAATTTGCTTTTAAAGGCGAACCTGTTGGCGACATTACCCTAAAAGTGGACAATAAAACTACAAATGTATTGGCTGCAAACATTATTCTTAGCGGAGAAGGAAATGTTGCTACACTTGTTGGAACTTATAAAATTAACGACGGTTCTTTCGACCTTAATTTAGATATGAACAAGTTAAATATCAAAAGCATACAAGGTTTTAGTTTGGGGCATATTACTGATGCAACAGGTAATTTATCTGGTAATTTTAAAATCACAGGGAACACGGATGCGCCAAAATTAAATGGCGAATTAAACTTTAACGAGGCAGGTTTCAGAAGTACAAAACTCAACTCCTTTTTTAAAGTTCCTAATGAAAAAATCAAATTTCAAAATGAAGCAATTGCATTTGACAAATTCACTTTGTACGATGAAAATGACAATGAACTATTGGTAGACGGAACAATAAAATCAGCTGATTTCAGAAATTATGATTTTGGCTTGACCGTGTTTGCAAATGATTTTAGAGCGATTCATTCGAAAGAGATTGATAATGATTTGTTCTATGGCGATTTAATTTTAGACTCGAAATTGAATATCAAAGGAACTATTGACAATCCGATTGTGGGTGGAACCATTAAAATAAAAGAAAAAACCAAACTTACTATTGTTATGCCACAATCCGATCCATCTATCGCTGACAGAGAAGGAATTGTTGAGTTTGTGAATGAAGATGATTTGTATCTGAAACAAACGGTTTCGATGGAGAAAAAACTCAATCAATCCGCTTTAATCGGGATGGATGTGAGTGTTGACATTTCAATAGTCAAAGAAGCTGAACTTACATTGGTAATTGACAAAGGAAATGGCGATTATCTGAATCTTAAAGGCATAGCTGAACTTACTGGCGGAATTGATCCTTCTGGAAAAACAACTTTGACGGGTAAATATGAATTCTCTGAAGGTGCTTATGAGATGAATTTCAATATGATTCGACGAAAATTCGACATTCAAAAAGGAAGTTATATCGTTTGGAATGGCGAGCCGACAATGGCAACTTTGAACATCAAAGCCACTTACGAAGTGAATACTGCACCAATCGATTTACTTGGAAATCAGTTAGGTACTGTAAGCCCAACCGTAAAAAACACTTACAAACAGAAAATTCCATTTCAGGCTATTTTGAAAATGGATGGTGAATTAATGAAACCCGAAATCACCTTTGACATCATTCTTCCTGATGGAAATTATGGAGTTTCATCGGATATTGTAACTGCTTCCCAAACCAAATTGGAACAGTTGCGACAAGAGCCAGCTGAATTGAATAAACAAGTTTTTGCTCTTTTATTGTTGAATCGTTTTATTGGCGAAAATCCTTTTGCCAGCGAAAGCGGTGGAACCAATGCTGAATCCTTGGCCAGACAAAGTGTAAGCAAAATACTTTCGCAACAATTGAATGATCTTGCCGGAGATTTAATTGCTGGTGTCCAGTTGGAATTTGATTTGCAATCGACTGAAGATTATACTTCCGGAACGCTGCAAAACCGAACCGATTTGAATGTCGGCGTTTCTAAAAAACTGTTTAATGACCGAATAAAAGTGACCGTAGGAAGTAGTTTTGGTGTTGAAGGTCAAGAACGGGCCAACGAAGATTTAACCAATATTGCGGGAGATATCGCATTGGATTATCAACTTACAAAAGACGGACGCTATTTAGTTCGTGCCTATCGAAAAGACGAATATCAAGTGGCAATAGCAGGACAGGTTGTTGAGACAGGGGTTGCCTTTATTCTTACGATGAGTTACAATAAATTTCGAGAACTCTATCATCGAAGCGCCGAAGATAAAGCTCTGATAGCGCAAGAAAAAATCAGTAAGGAAAAAGCAAAGCTCAAAAAAGAACAGGCAAAAAATACAAAGAAATGAAAACTAGATATGTAAAATATTTTATGGCGTTATCCTTGTTTTTTGCTTTTGGATGCAGCAACACCAAATATTTACCCGAAGGTGATTTGTTGTTTACCGGTAGTTCTGTAACTGTACAAGATTCCGTTACCAAAAAGAACGATAGAAAAGCATTGGAGAAGGAATTAGAAGCTTTGTTACGACCAAAACCCAATAAAAAAATTCTAGGATTGCGCCCTAAATTATTAATTTATAATTGGGCCGGAGAACCTAAAACTGAAAAAGGAATTCGACATTGGTTGAGAACCAAAGTTGGTGAAGCACCCGTACTTTTCAGCAAAGTAGATTTAGATTATAATGTGGCGGTTTTGAGGAATTTTACCGAAAATAGAGGTTATTTTAAAACTAGAGTTAGCGCTGATTCGACTGCCAAAAACAAAAGAGTGACGGCAGAATATACCGTTTGGCCTAAAAGACAATACAAAATAAAAACTGTTCAATTTCCAACAGATTCTTCGAATTTAGGGAAAGAAATTGCTAAAACAAGTCGCAGAACTTTACTCAAAGAAGGCGAACCGTATGATTTGGACGTAATAAAAGCAGAGAGAGAACGCATTGATGCGAGGCTCAAGGAAAAAGGATATTATTATTTTAATCCCGATTATATTTTGGCCCAAGTGGACAGCACAAAAGGAGATTATGAAGTCAATATAAAATTAAAAATAAAAGACGAAACGCCGGATAAAGCCGCCATTGCTTACAATATAAATAAGATTGTGGTCTATCCCAATTTTTCGATTTCTAAAGACAGCGTAAATTATAAAAAAGAGCATATTGTTCAGTACAAAGATTTTACTATTATTGATACCGCAAATACTTTTAAACCAAGAGTTTTTGACCGAGCCTTGTATTTCAAAAAAGTGGATTTATACAACCGAAAAAATCACAATCTATCTTTAAACCGTTTTGTGAATCTGGGAACATTCAACTTTGTAAAAAATGAATTTAAGGTTTCGGATAGTTTGAAAAATAGCTTGGATGCTTACTATTATTTGACGCTTTTGCCTAAAAAGTTTATCCGTGTCGAAGTATTGGGCAAAAC
>CAMBHH010000275.1 GCA_945866505.1 Flavobacterium psychrophilum | reverse complement strand
AACCTGCAACAGAAGAAGTTTATTTACTGATGTATCCAAAATTCTTTACCCCAAACGGCGACGGATACAATGACACTTGGAAAATAAAATTCTCTGATTTTGAAACAGGACTAACGGTAAAAATATTTGATCGCTACGGAAAATTAATTAAAAATCTAATTACCAATACTGACGGTTGGGATGGAACTTTTACCGGAGTTCATCTTCCCGCCACCGATTATTGGTTTGTGGTTACAAGGGCCAACGGACAAGAATACAAAGGGCATTTTAGTTTGAAAAGGTAAAAATTGTTCCTACTTCTTTCGAAAATAATTGCAAAATCACTTTATTTCTATTCGCAAATAAATACTTCATCGACTTGACTTTCTTGATTGGGTCTAAAAAGGTATATTTGCCTCGAAGAAAAAAAAATTAATGAAAATAATTCTTACTGGAGCTACAGGCGTTTTAGGTTCTCATATTATGTATGAGATTTTGGAACTTTATATAAAAAATCCTAATACAAACAATAAGTTATACATTATTGCCCGAAATAACGGAAATAACTCCGCCGAGAATCGCATCAACGAATTATTGTCTAGTTATTATACCCCTAAAATTTTACACAATATTGGAATTAATGACCTACAGAAATGTATTGAATTCATTAGCTTAGATTCAATAATAAATGGGGAATTTTTGTTAGATAAAATCAAAGGAGCCTATTTGATACATTCGGCTGGATTTGTTAATCTCTCGACTGATGAGGCATTAAAAGATAAAATATTTGATGAAAATGTACAACTAACAAAGACTCTTTTTTCGGTTTTACATCCGCATATCAAAAAATTCATATATATCGGAACTGCTTTCTCGTCTGGAGTTAGAAGAGGATTGATTGCTAATGATTTTCACAATTTAGATTTTACGCCAGAACATCGGAATGCTTATGAATATGCTAAATTCCATTCGGAGAACTTTATTGCTGCAGCATGTAAAGCGATAGGTTTACCATTTCAAATTCTTCGTCCGAGCGTAATTGGCGGTAAAATGTTAGGAACTGAAAACAACTATTTCATTCCGAAGTATATGGTTTTTTATCTTTTGGCGAAGTTTTTTTATTTATCGGCAAAACGCAAAGGCAAACAAGAAAATGTCCGGATTATCGTTAATGATGACACTAATTTAAACATAATACCCGTGGACTATGTTGCAAAAGTAGTTGTAAAAACCTTCGAAAATGATGGGATCGAGCAACTAAATATTGTGCACCAAAAAAGTTTCAATATGAAAGAAGGCCTTAAGATAATTATGACCGAAGTGGGTTATACCAATTTTACTTTCATACCAAACAACTTAGATTTTGAATACAAGAACAGCATCGAAAAAATGTATTATGAAAGTATTGGTAAACATCTAAAACCATACTTTATTACGGAAGCTAATGAATATCATACTACTGTATTGAATACAATTCTCGAAATCCCTACCCTAGACAATAAAGCTTTTACCAATATGATTCGGTATGCTATAGCAAATGATTTTCAAGATATTAAGGTGTAAAAAAAAGAAAAAGGAACAAAACTGCTATTTTGATTTTTTCAACTCTTTAAAAATAATGTACGAATAAACAATCGGCACAATTGAAATTATTGCAGTAATAGCTATAAAAATGTAAAAATTTACGTCTTCAGGAAGAACCAAACTAAAAATCACAATTAATAATCCGCCAATAATCCATAATTTACCAGCTAAAATATGGGTTAGCTTCCAAACTTCTTCACTTTCTAACGTCCAAGGCGTTTTGATTCCAAGAAAATAATTTTGCTTGATTACTTTAAAGTAATTCCCCAAAGCCATAAACAACAATCCTAGCAAAACAAAAACGATACTCGGACTTGAAAGCGTTTTACTATTGGATGAATGCAGTATATAAAGCGCCAAAACCGACATAAATAATACTAAAACAAATTTTATTTGGTAGTACTTCCCTCCCATTAATTCCACTCGTTTTTTGGGATCTATTTTTGGTATAACTAGCATCAAAATATAGGTTAAAACTGGCAATAAAAAGAGGATTCCAATCAAAGCATATTTAGTTCCCCAATTGTCAATTTCTCCTCTGTAATTCCAGTGAATTGGAACTTTTTCGGGTAAATTATTCCACAAATAAGCCAAATAAATAAAAGGAAGTAAAACAAATCCAACAATTGGAAGCTCTTTTTTTAATTTTTCATTCATCATTTTATTTTTTAAAAGTTAAAATCCATTTTAAAACGTCTTCCATAATGGTAGTGTTTAAAGAGTAAATAATAAACTGCCCTTTTTTTTCGGAAGAGATTAAATCGGCACGTTTCAAAATATCCAAATGATGCGAAATACTAGGTTTCGAAATGTTGAAATAATCTGCAATTTCACCAGCAGATAAATCCTTAACCTTCAAAAGCTCCAGAATTTCTCTTCTAGTTTCATCATTCAATGCTTTGAAAATGGAATTCATAATTCATTTATATATTTAGACAAATATCTAAATATTTTTTCAATTAACCAATTAAAAATAGATTTTTTTTAAAATTCAAAGATTAGAACTTTTCCTCTTTTTCTC
The DNA here is from genome assembly GCA_945866505.1 of Flavobacterium psychrophilum. Taxonomy (GTDB): domain Bacteria; phylum Bacteroidota; class Bacteroidia; order Flavobacteriales; family Flavobacteriaceae; genus Flavobacterium; species Flavobacterium psychrophilum_H. The sequence goes on along the minus strand of CAMBHH010000275.1, from coordinate 641 downwards.
GAATCATCAAAAGTGCGAAAACCGAAATTAAAGCAGCAACCGATAAATACAAACCTACATATCCAATACCATAATTTTTGGCTAGCCAAATAGCGATTAAGGGTGCAAAAGAAGCACCCAAAATTCCAGCCAAATTAAAAGTCAAAGAAGCGCCAGAATACCGAACCTCGGTTGGGAATAACTCGGATAAAAATGTTCCGATTGGCCCGTAAGTCAATCCCATTAAACCCATTCCGATGCAAACAAAAGTGGTGATCGTTGGAGTGCTTCCTGATTCCATAAAGAAAGAAAAACTGAACCCAAAAAGTAAAATTAAGGTAGAAATTATAATCAAAATCCTTTTTCTCCCGAATTTATCTGCTAAAATTGCCGAAACTGGAATACCAATCACAAAAAACAAAATCGAAAACAACTGAATGATTAAAAAATCACGTCTTGAAAATCCTAAATCAGAAGTTGCCCAACTCAAACTAAAAACTGTCATTAAATAGAAGGTAACAAAAGTCGCCACTGCAGCCAAAGTTCCAAAAATCAATTCCCATTTATAGGATTTCAAAATCGTTAGTATCGGGATTTTTACTTGCTTTTTGGTTTCCAAAGCATTGGCAAACGAAGGCGTTTCGGTAATTTTCAATCGAATA
>CAMBHH010000274.1 GCA_945866505.1 Flavobacterium psychrophilum | reverse complement strand
AAAATGGAATCCCAACCATCAATAGAATTACTTGATTTTACTGGAACTCCAATTACGGGAAGTGGCGACAATGAGGCTACCATTCCTGGTAAATGTGCCGCTCCACCAGCACCGGCAATGATTACCGAAATACCACGAGTATGCGCATTCTTACTGAAATCAAATAGTTTTTCGGGTGTTCGGTGTGCCGAAACGATATCGACTTCAGTTTCTATGTCAAAACCATTTAAGATGTCGATGGCTTCTTGCATTACGGGCATATCGGATATACTTCCCATTATTACGGCTACTTTGCTCATTTATATGTATATTAATTGTTGATTGTAGTGATTTTTAGATTTCCATTAAATGCATTTACCCAAATAAGACCATCTGCAAACATTGCTCCTTGATAATTAGAAAATATATCACAAGAGCAACTTTTTTTAATTTCACTCATAAACTTCTCTGAAAAAATTTCAGAATATTTAGCCAAAAATTCTTTTTGATTTTTGATTTTAATTCTCTTATTGAAAGCGGCAACAGAAATTGGATATTTAATGTTTTGAGACAACCAATCTTTTTGTTTTTTGATGATAGATTCCTTTGTTTTTTTCATAAATAATTCAACAGATTCGTTTGGTATTCCAGAAAAATATCTGTTTTCTAATGTTTCTCCAGATCTAGAGGAAAGGTTTATATTGAAAAGTAATTCTTTATTATTTGTAGCATTAATCCATTTTCCACTGACACTATTCGTGTTTTCATCTATAGAACCTTCAAAACTTGCATTTTTTTTGTTTTCAATAACTTCTTCTAAATAAACTTGTGAACCGTTTTTTGTTCCTTTAATTGTAATTCTTTGTTCTTGTTTATTGTAGCAATAATTTCCAGATAAGTTATCATTTTCATCATTGTAAATTGAAATTGTAATTGGATAGTTGTCTATTTTTCCAGAAAACGTTGACCACCCTTTTGAAAGTGTTTGGGAATAGCTATACATTGAAATTATGAAAAGAATAAAGGTACACATTGAAATTTTCATGAATGATATTTTAAGATTTTGAACTGATCACTCTTATTGTATTCTTCACATCTTCTGCAATTCGTCTTGCTTCATTGATGTCTTCATTTACTATGGTTACGTGACCCATTTTTCGGAAAGGGCGTGTTTGTTTTTTTCCGTAAATATGAGGCGTGACGCCATTCCAACCTAAAATAGTTTCGATGTTTTCATAAATCACTTCTCCCGAAAAACCTTCGGCTCCGGTGAGGTTGACCATAATTCCGGCTACTTTGCTATCCGTATTCCCTAAAGGTAAATCCAGAATGGCACGCAAATGGTTTTCGAATTGCGAGGTATAACTGGCTTCGATGCTATAATGACCTGAATTATGCGGTCTTGGCGCCACTTCGTTTACCAAAATTTCATCGTCATAAGTTTGGAACATTTCTACTGCTAAAAGACCCACGTGGTTAAATTTTTCGGAAGCATTAAGTGCAATTGCTCGGGCTTTTTCAGCCACTTTTTCGTCAATTCGAGCTGGGCAAATCACATATTCCACTTGGTTGGCTTCGGGATGAAATTCCATTTCAACAACTGGATAGGTTCTAATTTCGCCCGAAGGATTGCGACAAACGATAACGGCCAATTCATTTTTGAAAGGAACCATTTCCTCGGCAATACATTCTACGTTAGGCAAATCGTCTAAATCTTCGATAGCTCTAATAACTTTTACGCCATTTCCGTCATAACCAAATTCGGTGCATTTCCAAACAAAAGGTAATTGGATTGAAGATTGCGGATTTGAGATTGCAGATTTGCTTCGCCCGTTCGCTATCGCTCGGGTCAGATTATCTAAATCGGAAAATTTTTTGAAAGGAGCTGTTGGAATATTATGTTCTAAATAAAACTCTTTCTGAATTCCTTTGTTTTGAATACGTTTTAAAGTTTTTGGCGAAGGATATACTTTTTTACCTTCGTTTTCCAATTTTTCTAATGCTTCAAGATTGACTAATTCAATTTCGAAAGTCAAAACATCGACCAGTTTTCCAAAATTATACACCGTTTCAAAATCCATTAAATCGCCTTGAAAAAAATAATTGCAAGCGATTTTGCAAGGTGCTTCTTCGCTTGGATCCAAAACATAAGTTTGAATATCAAATTTTCTAGTGTCAAACAATAGCATTTTGCCCAACTGTCCGCCACCAAGAATTCCTAATTTAAAATCGGAAGAGAAATAATTCATTTGTTTTTGTTATTGTTTTTTAACGGTCAAATGCAGTCGCTCCGCTCGTGTCATTTGCTTTAGTTATTGTTTATTTACAATCAAATGCAGTCGCTCAGCTTGTATCATTTAGTTTATTGTGTTTAAAAATTCATCTGGAGTAAAAACTTTAATTTCTGAAAATTTGAAATCTTTCAAATCTCGTGTTATAATGCAATCCATTGTGTTTATTGATTGTGCAGCCGTAATTTGAATAGCATCTTCAAAATCTTTGTGACTGGATTTGAGGCTTTTTTTAATAATAATAATATCTACAGGAATTATTGTGATTGCATTAGTTATTTCATCTAGAGCCATTCTGATTTTATCTTCTTCGATAAATTTTTTCAATAAATAATGTAGGGTGGCTATTGTGTTTGAAGAAGTGTAAAACAGCACTTTTTTGCTCAAACCAAGTTTGTAAATGGCTGAGGATGATTTATAAAAGGGTTGTCTATTTGCCAAAATGTCCATCAAAACATTAGTGTCTAAAAAAACATTTTTCATTTTAAATATTTTTCTTCTAAATAATCTTGAACGGCTTTTTTTTCATCAAAATTCGGAGGCAAATTTACAATACCAGTAATTTTTTTTATCCTAGATTCAAATTCATCCTCGTTGTTGATATCATTATTTGAATTAGACATCAAACTTTTAAAATAATTTTCCACCATTTCAGACAAACTTCTACCAGTTCCTTTGGCATACGATTTGGCATCTTCAATAACCGTTTTATCTAACGATAATGTGAGTTTTGTGTTCATATACGTAAAGTTTTTACAAATGTACGTAATTAAATTATTTCGGTTTATTAATTTTCTTCAAAATTTCCCTTCCAACGGCTTTGTAGGCTGCAGAATGGCTAGCATAATCCTTCTCCAAAATGATTATCAACTCTGGATGAATCCAATCGAAATGATTTCCTAACAAGTGCAAAGTTCGGATAGCATAACATTTCGAAGCGACTTTTGTATCGGTTAATAA
>CAMBHH010000273.1 GCA_945866505.1 Flavobacterium psychrophilum | reverse complement strand
TTCAATCTATGAAATTCTACAAATTTTATCAGCATCATTGCTCGATAAAACCCCTGTAAATGAATTACTTATGAAATCAGATTACAATAATGTCAATGAACTTGATTCTAACCAGCTGGTTTTCAACTTATTTTAAGTGGACACTAGTGCAATGTCTTATTAACAAAATATGGTGATTTTTTGGAATCAAAGAAATCCTTTTTTTTATTACCACTAAAGATTTTACCTTCACATATGCCATCAGACTGAGATATAAATAATATTACAGATGAATTATACATTTTATTCTTGTGAGCTTTAAATCCTTCAGAAATAATTTCATTTCGATCTAAGTGCTTATTCAATAATTTGGTTTCAATCAAATTTAAATTATTTTTATAATAATCAATAAGGATGTGTTCCTTTTCATTAAAAGTATTATTTTGAATAGATTGGAATACTGATAGTATGTCCAATAATTTTAGGTTTGCTGAGACATACCAACCATAATTAGATAATTGATAAAACAACTCTTCTTTTAATTTACTCATGTTTGTTATTCTTTACCTAAAAAATCATCCCAACCTTGCCACCCTTTTTCTTTGTATGTTCTTTGAGGATTTGATGGAATGTTGCTTGGTTTTTTTTTAGATTTACAATATTCCATCCATTCCTTTGCTGAATTCAAATTCAAGTTAATTGCGTAAATTTTTGAAGTATTAAAGTCAGTGAATTCCGTTTTTGAAGCTGCAATAACACCCGTGCCTAACCAGTCACCTAAGCTTTTCCATTCTTTGGTTTTTAAATATATTTTATTGGGATTGCCTGGTATGTTTTTTGGTTTATTACCCGACTTAGAATAATCCAACCATTCTTTTTGGTTTTTTAACTTTAAAGTATGAACAAATACTTTAGCTTCTTCATAAGGTAAAAAATCTCTATTGATTTCATAACCTGTTCCTAAAAAGTCACCCCAACCATTCCATTCCTTGTAAAATTGGTCTGGTGCTTTTGGAATATTTGAAGTATATAAATTTGAGGTACAAAATACTTTCCATTCTGAATAACTTTTTAAATTGAATTCTTTTATAAATTCTTTTAAATCAAAAAACGTTAAATAATTACGGTTTTTAGAATTATTCTTGCAATTAAGCCAATCTACAATATTTATCCAACCATCATTTTTATAATTTTTATCTGGATTCGATGGAATGTTTATTGGTTTTTCACCCGATTTACAATAATCCAACCATTGTTTTCCGTTTTTCAATCCTAGTTTTCTAGTAAATTCTCTTGCTTCATCGAATTTTAAAAAAGTTGTATCTGAAATTAATTTTATTCCAAGCCAATCAGAAAAATTTACCCATTCATTTGTTTTTGAATAAACCCTATCGGGTTTAGAAGGAATGTTCAAAGGCATTTCCCCCGAAGAACAGTATTTAAGCCATTCCTTTTTGCTATTAAAATTTAAATTATGGATTAAGACTTTTGCACTATTAAATTCTAAATATTTTCTGTTTTTAGATGCAATTGTATAGGTCCCAAGCCAATCACCGTAATCAATCCAGCCCTTATTTTTATATGTGTTTTGCGGATTTGAAGGTATATTATATGGTTTATTTCCTAATTTGCAATAATCTAACCATTCATTTGTGTTTTTTAAACCTAGCTCTCTAATAAAACTCCTAGCTTTCTCGTATGGTAGATAATTTATATTTCTATACGCAACTTTGTTGGTGCCTAAAAAGTCTCCCCAAGTTCTCCAACCTTTATTTTTATATGCGCCCTCTGGGTACTTTGGAATACTTTTATCTTTAATCTCATTATCCCATCTGACATACCATTCATTTTGAGACAAAATGCCTAATGTATGTGAATACTTCTTTGCATTTTCAAAATCAAGATATTTGATTTTCGACATTGCAACAACACCAGTTCCCAAAAAATCCCCCCAACTTAACCATAAATCTTTATAATTTAACTGTGGATTTGATGGTATATTTGAAGGTTTAACTTTAGATTTAGAATATAGATTCCATTCTTTAACATTATTTAATTCCAAACTCCAAACAAATTCTCTTGCTTCCTCAAACTCCATCCAATTAAACTTCGATAAACTCTTCCAAATCTTGATTTGCAGTTGTTCAGTAAGGTCTCTTTCGTCTAATAAATCCCCAGAGAAATCAAAGTCAAAAACCGCAGAACCTTCAATTCTTTTATTTCCTGTTTTGTCGCTTTTGTCTTTGAAATATTCTATGATTCGTTCATCATTAGCCGCTAGTCCTCTAACAATTGAAATGATTTCATTATAGTTGTCATTGTCTATTTCGTGGGTTTGGTCATCATAAAGCACGGGCAAAATTACATAACCCCAATCTTTTCCTTTTTTCTTCCTTAAGGCCCTTCCTAATGCTTGTACAATATCTACTTTGCTCTTTCGAGGGTCGGCAAAAACAATACAATCTATATTGGGCACATCCACACCTTCAGTCAAACATTTGGCATTGGTAATTAAAGCACAGCTAGAATTAGCAAATTCCCTAATAATATCATTTCGTTTGGTTGTAGCCACTTTGCTAGAAACGGTGAAACTATCAATGGGTTCAAAGTCGTAGGAACTGGTAATATAGCTTTGTAAATCTTTGTTGCGTTCCGCTTTCTCTATAGAGGAATGAAAAGATACGGCATTTTTAATTGGCAATACTTTCATCGCTTTACGCAGAGCTATCATAGAAGCCAAAGACCTTGCTTCGGTTTCATTCTTCCATTTATTATTGAGTTGTACTAAGTTGTTGTTTTTAATAAATTCGGCTATCTCGCTCTTTTTTACATCAATAGTAATTATTTTGTAATCGGTCAATAATTCTTTCTCTATAGCTTCTTTAAAGCTCATTTGCGAAAAAGTATCTCCATAGATTTCATAGTCATCCATTGAGATAATGTCTTCTTTAGAACCGCTATAAAATCTTTCGGTCGCGGTCATAAAGATTCTCTTGCCAATAGCTATGTTCTTGTCGAAAAGAAGATAGCTAAATAGTTTTTTGTTCAGTCCAACGGTTTTATGAGCTTCGTCAAATATGCCTAAATCAAAAGAGATATTTAATTTTGTGGAAACATCGGCAATGATTCGCCCACTTTGATAAGTCGTGAAAATAATTTTGTGTTCGTTTCTATTAGTTTCCAACCACTTCTCAATATAGTCAGGATTTGTTTGACAGGGAATACCAAGGCTTTCGGTATTTTCCATAATCTCATCGTCCTTTCCAATTCCTTGGTCAGAACAGATACAAAGCCACTTGACCTTTATACCACGAGCTA
>CAMBHH010000272.1 GCA_945866505.1 Flavobacterium psychrophilum | reverse complement strand
AATATGACAGCTCTTGTAGATTATTGGTGGTTACTTTTATTGCTTTTATGCTTGGTTCTTTACAAATTTGTTTTACGGGTTTTCTTCGGGATGGTCATCGTTCCTGAAGACAAAATAGGTTTGGTTACCAAAAAGTTTGTGCTCTTTGGCGTATCAAAATCATTGCCCGACGGCAGAATTATCGCCACCAAAGGCGAAGCCGGTTTTCAGGCAAAAACGCTTGCACCAGGTTTGTATTGGGGAATGTGGCCTTGGCAATACTCGGTAAATATGACATCCTTTACCATTATTCCAGAAGGAAACATTGGATTGTTATTGAGTAAAGATGGTGCCGAAATCCCAACAGGTCGAATTCTAGCCCAAAAAGTAGCCTCAGATAACTTTCAAGATGCCACTTTATTTTTAGACAATGGCGGACAAAAAGGACGTCAATCAGCATTTATAACTACGGGTTCTTATCGTATCAATACCTTCTTGTTTGAAGTGGTAATCTCACCACAAATTGTAATTTCCGAAAATATGGTGGGAATTGTAACCGCAATGGACGGTGAACCCATTCCAATAGGACAAATTGCGGGTAAATTTGTGGACAACCACAATAACTTTCAGGATTTCGATCAGTTTCTAAAAAACGGTGGAAATCGTGGATTGCAACCTCAAGTAATGCTTGCGGGTTCGTATTACATCAATTCTTGGGCAATTCAAATTGAGCAAACACCAATGACTGATGTTCCTATTGGATATGTTGGCGTGGTGATTTCTTACATTGGCGAAGACGGACAAGATGTGACTGGAGACACTTTCAAACACGGAAATATCGTTTCGAAAGGACAACGTGGCGTTTGGATGGAACCTTTTGGACCAGGTAAATATGCGCTAAACAAATACACTACAAAACTAGAACCAGTTCCTACAACCAACTTGGTGCTAAACTGGGCTGATGCTAGAAGTGAATCTCATAACTTGGATCAAAACCTTTCAACCATTACAGTTCGTTCTAAAGACGGTTTCCCTTTCAATCTGGATGTTTCCCAAATTATCCACGTTCCAGCCAACGAAGCACCAAAAGTAATCGCCCGTTTCGGAAGTATGAACAACTTGGTTTCTCAAGTTTTGGAACCCACTATTGGTAACTATTTTAGAAACTCGGCTCAGGAAAGTGATGTGATTTCGTTTCTTTCGACCAGAAAAGAACGTCAAGAATCGGCTAAAAATCATATTAAAGTAGTCTTGGACGAATACAATGTGAATGCTGTTGATACTTTGATTGGAGATATCGTTCCGCCAGAATCCTTGATGAAAACTTTGACTGATAGAAAAATTGCCGAGGAAGAGCAAAAAACCTATCAAACCCAAAGAATGGCGCAAGAACAACGCCAAGGAGTTGAAAAAGAAACTGCTATCGCCGATATGCAAAAAGAAATCGTTAAAGCCTCGCAAAGTGTAGAAATCGCACAAAGAACGGCCGATGCTACAGTTAAAAAAGCAGAAGGAGACGCCACAAGTTTGAAACTAAACGTGAATGCCGAAGCTGAGGCCACAAAAATGCGTGCCAATGCCGAAGCCGAAGCTACCAAAGCCAGAGCTGGAGCACAAGCCGAAGCTACCAAATTGACTGCAAGCGCAGAAGCTGAAAGAATCTCAAAAACCGGTTTAGCCGAAGCGGAGAAAATCAAAGCCATTGGTAAATCTACTGCCGAAGCCTATCAATTGCAAGTTTCTGCAATGGGTGGCGATAATTTTACTAAATACAAAATTACTGAGGAAATTGGCAAAGGAAATATCAAAGTGATTCCTGATGTATTAATCACAGGAAACAATGGTTCTGAAGGCGGAATAAGCGGACTTTTGGGAATGAAATTAATGGAAATGATGGATGCTAAAAGCGAAAAAGAAGAACCTAAAAAGAAATAAACCCAATTTTAATTGCCATTTAAAATCCGCTTCACAGCGGATTTTTTTATTATATTACAATAGAAAATTGACTCCTACGTTAATACTTCCCCTTCCATTTTTCCCCTTTGAACCTAGATTATTTTTGAATACATAAGAAAAGCCGTCTTGTTCTTCAAGTTCAAATGAAATTTTTAATTTATCTGAAACAGGTATTTTTACACCAATTCCAAATGAAATACCAAAGTCAATACTGTTGAAATATTCGTCAACATTATTATTGAATGTAGTTTCGTCAGCACTTAACAAAAACCCTACATAAGGGCCAAAATCTAAATAGAAATTTCTTTTTTTTCCAAAATGCCAATTTGCCATTACAGGAACAGTCAAATAGTTTAAATTAAAATCAGTTCTATATCTTGTTAAAGGATTTGCTGGATCAAACGACAAAATATCTATAAATCCATTATCCCATCCTTTTTGATCATAAATCAATTTTCCCTTGATGCTCCATCTGTCAGAAAAAAAATAATCGGCAGCCAAACCTACATTAATACCTGAGCCTTCTTCTGAGATGTCGTTCGCATTATTTCCAATATCAGACATGTTATAACCAAGATTAAAACCACATTCAAAATCTCCTTTTTTGTTTTTCTGTCCAAATGAGGTCAAGGAAAATAAAACAAAGGCAAATACAATAACTTTTTTCATTTAATTATTTTTTATATTCAGGCGAATTTAATCAATTTAAATCAGAAAAATATCTCAAAAAATATTATAATTTGTATTTATAATCATTATTTATTCAAATACTTTTCAAAGCTTCAATCAACAAATCAATATCTTCTTTGGTATTGAAATGGCTAAAAGAAATACGCAGACTTGGTTTTTTCAAATCTTCATTCGAAAGCATTTCTGCCAAAACGTGAGAGGGCTTTATACTTCCTGATTGACAAGCGCTGCCTCGAGAAACGGCAATTCCTTTCATATCTAAATTGAATAAAATCATGGCCGTTTTAGCCTTGGGCAAAGGCAGTAATACATTCAAAATAGTATAAATTCCATCGCAAGTTCCGTTGATTTCAAAAGCCGGGAATGCACTTTCTAATTGATTGATCAAATAACTTTTCAATTCTTGAATGTGAGTTCTTTCACTTTCTAAATTAGCATAGGAAAGTTCCAACGCTTTCGCCATACCGACAATTTGATGCACCGCTTCTGTTCCGGGACGCAAACCTTTTTCTTGTTCACCACCAAAAAAAAGAGGTTTCAATCCAGAATTTTTCTTAAGGAATGCAAATCCAATTCCTTTTGGTCCGTGAAATTTATGCGCACTAGCCACCATAAAATCGATAGGCATAGTATTTAAATCAATTTCTAACTTACCAACCGATTGTACCATATCCGAATGAAAAAGTGCATTATGCTGCTCACAAATTCGTCCCACTTTTTCT
>CAMBHH010000271.1 GCA_945866505.1 Flavobacterium psychrophilum | reverse complement strand
TCTGTAGTAAAAGAAGTAACGGCTGCCGAAGGAGATATTGTCCTTTTCATTGACGAAATTCACACGTTGGTTGGTGCAGGAGGTGGCGAAGGCGCGATGGATGCGGCCAATATCCTAAAACCAGCGTTGGCTCGTGGCGAATTGCGTGCTATTGGTGCAACAACATTAGACGAATACCAAAAATATTTCGAGAAAGATAAGGCACTCGAACGTCGTTTCCAAAAAGTAATGATTGAGGAACCCGATACCGAAAGCGCGATTTCCATCCTTCGGGGTATCAAGGAAAAATACGAAACCCACCATAAAGTACAAATCAAAGACGAGGCTATAATTGCCGCTGTCGAATTATCGCAACGCTATATTACCAATCGGTTTTTGCCAGACAAAGCCATTGATTTAATGGACGAAGCGGCTTCTAAAATCCGAATGGAAATCAACTCCAAACCTGAAGAATTGGATGTTTTGGATCGAAAAATAATGCAATTGGAAATTGAAATTGCCGCCATCAAACGCGAAAAAGACGAAAGTAAACTCAAAGCCTTGGGAATGGATTTGGCGAATCTGAAAGAAGATAGAAATGAAATTTTCGCCAAATGGAAATCAGAGAAAGATGTAGTCGATAATATTCAGTCTGTAAAAACCGAAATCGAAGACTTCAAATACGAAGCCGAACGCGCCGAACGCGAAGGGGATTATGGAAAAGTAGCCGAAATCCGTTACGGAAAAATCAAAGAAGCCCAGGAACGTTTGGATGTTTTCCAAAAGCAATTAATAGAAAATCAATCTGGTGGAAGCTCTTTAATCAAAGAAGAAGTTACTAGGGAAGACATTGCCGAAGTAGTCGCCAAATGGACAGGAATTCCCGTGATGAAAATGCTGCAAGGCGAAAGAGAAAAACTCTTGCACCTAGAAGCCGAATTACACAAACGGGTCGTAGGTCAGGAAGAAGCTATCGAAGCCGTTAGCGATGCAGTTCGTCGCAGCCGTGCAGGCTTGCAGGATATGAAAAAACCAGTGGGAACTTTTCTTTTCTTGGGAACTACGGGTGTTGGAAAAACCGAATTGGCCAAAGCTTTAGCCGAATATTTATTCGATGATGAAAACGCAATGACCCGAATCGATATGAGCGAATACCAAGAACGCCACAGCGTGAGCCGATTGGTGGGAGCGCCTCCGGGATATGTGGGTTATGACGAAGGAGGACAATTGACCGAAGCCGTGCGTAGAAAACCCTATTCTGTAATATTATTAGACGAAATCGAAAAAGCGCATCCCGACACCTTCAACATCTTGTTGCAAGTCTTGGACGAAGGCCGTTTGACAGACAACAAAGGCCGTTTGGCCGATTTCAAAAACACAATAATCATTATGACTTCGAATATGGGAAGCCAAATTATTCAGGAGAAATTCGATCCCCAATCAAGTTGGGGACTCAAGGGAAGTATCGAAGCTGCGACCGAAGCCGCCAAAGTGGAAGTTTTGGGCTTATTGAAACAAACCGTTCGCCCCGAATTCATCAATCGTATTGACGAAATTGTGATGTTTACGCCTCTGACCAATGCCAATATCGCTCAAATTGTGGGCTTGCAACTTAAAAGTGTCAAAAAAATGTTGGCTTTGCAAGGCATTACTTTGGATGCTACTCCAGAAGCGATTGAATACCTTTCTGAGAAAGGTTATGATCCGCAATTTGGAGCTCGACCCGTAAAACGTGTGATACAAAGAGACGTGCTGAACCAATTATCAAAAGAAATTCTCTCTGGAACCATCACGACCGACAGCATCGTGTTGATTGATGCTTTTGATGGGAAGTTGGTGTTTCGCAATCGAACTGAGGTGGTTAATTAATCGAGTCATTGCGATGAACGAAGCAAACACATTAACAAGAGCAGACAAGTTGAGCAACTTAATGCGACTGTTTCGTTTCCGGCAATGACTAATAACAGTACGCACCAGTCGAGAGATTGGTGTTTTTTTGTAGAAAACGATGGGTTGTCATAAAAACTTCCTTAAATCTGTAAATTAGCTTTAATTTTTTAAAATTGCATTTGTTAAATATTCTATAAACTAAAAACTAATACAAATGATTTATATTTAAAATCGATAATTTTGAAATGAAACTATCTAAAGCGGCTATTAAAAACACATTTAAGATTCAAATTGCTATGAAAAATAAAATCTTATTATTACTATTTATTTTAATGACTATCAATAATTACTCGCAAGAAATAAAAAAGGATAAAGATTATATTCCAAAAGATATTAAAATTAATACCAAAAAAACAACATCTCTAACCGTACTACTGGATAAGGTTGTCAAAGGAATTGGTCCTGCTGGAATGACGAGTTCGTCAATTGCTTCTAGAGATTTAATTAGTGCTGAAGAACTAAAAGGCTATCCTCAGATGAAGAATGTACCAGACTCTTTAAAAAATACAAAAGAGTATCTTTTTATTCTAGATAATTTACAGTTTTATTATCAAAATTACAAACAAGGTATTTACAGCAAAACTTTTTTTATAAAAAAAATGGAAAGAAATGGCAATATTAAGGACACTATTTTTATAACTGATAAAAAAGTAAAAACCACCATTTCAGTAGTTGCAGGTTATACTCCAAATAATTCTATTGTTTATATAGTTGACACCAATAATAACGGTGACTATTCAGACGAAGTTCCCAAAACTTTATTATCAAATTTAAATAAACTAGATGATATTGTTGATAATGCTGAAACTGTTGACATCGAATATTATGATGGTAGCTCCATTAGGAAAGACAAACAACTTATCACAGTTGAACAAGATCGACATACTAAGGATTTGTCTTTGTCTTTCAGATTTCCTCAGTATCGCTATGGAAAAGTACAATTAGGAAATGAAAATTATCTAATAATATCTGAATCAGAAAATTCTAATCCAACTATTTATTTTGTGAAAGACCAACCGTACTTTAATAGATTAGATCGAAAACATATAATTAAACCCTCTCAATATTTAAAAATAGAGGACAATTATGTAAAATATTCTCCTATATCACAAAATAATAGTAAAATAAAATTAACAATAAGTCCCAATGATTTAGACAATAAAATAATCCCCACAACAAATCAAGTAGGTATGATTGCGCCAAATATTAGCGGTTTAAACATTTTTGATGAGGCAAAAATTTCTTTAGAGAAATATAAAGGAAAATATGTATTTGTTGATTTTTGGAGCACATCCTGTGCTCCTTGCATACAAGAATTTCCTGCAATAAAAGAAGTTTATGATAAATTCAGTAAAAACGATATTGAAATTATTGGAGTTGCAGATATTAGAGGTAAAATTGATGTCAAAAAATTCCTTCAAGACAAAGAGGTTACTTGGTCAAACATTGACGA
>CAMBHH010000270.1 GCA_945866505.1 Flavobacterium psychrophilum | reverse complement strand
AACAATATAAAAGCTTTGTAATGAACTATAATACTCAATTATGTAACACAGCTTGGGGAAAAAAATTACTGGCGCAAGTTGCGAAGCGTACGTGTTTTTGTTTCAAAAACTGTGACAGTAATTTTTTTTGGAGCGTTGGCAAAGGAGTGACTTTTGAAATATAAAATGTTCTTTTACCACCGAACTTTTGGTAGTTATATTTGAAATAAAAAGTTGACTAAAAAAGAGAATTTTGATTTAGGTTTTTAGCAACCAAATTTACTTCGTAAGGAAAAGCAAACTCTTGTATTGGTTGATGTTATAACCATTTTATCTCGTCTTCTGGTTTTAATATTATTGGCATACTCTTTTTAATATTGTGTATTTCTGCCATTAATGTATTGGCTTCTGTGGTAACAATTGTATAAGTTTTTTTTATTTCTCTTGTAATTGTATCAGTCCATTCTGAGTATAATCCTGCGAATGCAAATAGATCATTATTACCAATTCCTATTTCAAATTTGTTTTTATTTTTTCCTTTACTATCAAGCCATTGCCATTCATAGAAACCGTTAGCAATTACAAGACAACGTTTGTTTACAGAATTTCTGAAAGAAGGTTTTTCGTCAACCGTTTCAATTCTTGCATTTAGTGTGAATTTTTTGATGTCATCATCTTTAGACCAGGAAGGAATTAAACCCCAATTGTAATGTGTAATTATTTTAGGATTTTCATCTATAATTATTGGAGTTAATGGATATTCAAAACCATTGATGTTTTCTTGTGATTTGAATATAGAAATATTGTCAATAGTAGCAACAAATCTATTTTCGACTTGAATTGCTGATTTTGATTGTTTTGAATGGAAGCACATATGCTTTAGTATTATTTGTCCATAATTTTATATTTCATTAATGTTTTTTTCTCTAATTGCATCAATGCGATTATTTTTTCTTTGTAATTCAAGTTTGTTTTTTTTAATTAATTTATTATTTATTTTCATAACAACAATTAAAGAATCAATATATTTTTTATAGAAATAATTTATTCTGATATCAAAACCAAAATCAGCAGTTGTAGGACCAGGGTTAGCTGCTTTCAAATACTGCCGCAACTTTATTTTTTCTTTATCATCTTTATCTGTATGTCTACCAGTTATTTTGTATGTCATCTCGTCCATTCTCTTATCGTTTTCTATTTCATTACCAATTCTATGACCTTTTACTCTGTAGCTTAATAAAATGTACTTATCAATATCATTGTATAAAACGTAATTCATATTATATGAAGGGTAGTCCGCAATGTCAATATTAGTGGGAATTTCGCTAATGGTATTTTTATATCTTTTGTCAAATATTTTTTTAAATTCTAAAGTTTGATTATTGTAGCCAGCTAAAATTTCGTCAGAAATTTTATAGTTAAGGTATTTTATACCAAATTCTTTTTTTTCTGAATAGGAAAGGAATATTGAATATTTATCCTTATTTACATCAAAATAATAGTATCTGTCCTGTATAGGTAAGGCAAATTGATTTTTTTCTAATTTATTAAGTTTATTTAATTCCTTGATTTGATATTTAAATATGGAATCTGATAAATACGGCGAAAGAGATAAAAAAAGTGGTTTGTGATTAATAGTTTCTTTTATTGTACTATTGATATTTTCATTTGTAGTTTTGGAATTACATCCCACTATGATTAAAAAAATGTAAAATAGATATATTCGTTTCATAGAGTTTTATGTTTATTATTGACATTTGGTTTTTTAAATTTTTATAGGACTAATAAAGGCGTGATAAATATATGATTTATTATCGTATCAAATTTCGATAGAAGTTAATTCATTAATTCTATTGGTTTAACGTTTTGGAAGCTTCTCTTGTTTCATTTTCCATTGTCTGTCCAGTGATTGACGAGTAGACTTTGCTTATTTAGTGATATATTTTTTATTTTATTTTACGGCAGCTTTTTTTAGACAAGCAAGTCTTTGCTGAATAACTTCAAAAGTGTTTTCCATTTTTAAAGTAAAATTAGCGAAATGAAGCAAATAGTAGCTATTATATATGAATACTTGGACTAAACGAACGTTTTGTGCAGCTCAATGAGATAATGGGTAAGAAGCACAGATTTACAGGTCGTTTGTAGTAAGTGATATCCGTACGTGGATGGATTAAGAAATTCTTATAAATATTCTGAAATTACTCTCCAATTGTATGGGTCGTAAATGCCTGTTTGTTTTTCAAATTTAATTGCTAATTTGGCAACTTTCTTTACTTCTCTTATATTTTCAGGGTTGGAAAGGATAGCTTTGATAATATCTATTCTAATTTTATTTAAAAACCATATTGCTTTTTCCAGTTCAAGCTCTAGTTTGCCAAATTGCATCATAAATAATGCTTTGTCGAGTTTTTGGTCGAGGATTTCTTCTTCAAAATCGTCAATGCCATTAGCAATAAAATTGGCTTTGTCTAACCAATCCTGTTCGCCTGTTTTTAAATGGCGGTCTTTAAAAATAGCTTCCATTTCTCTTAAAATGTCTGGTTGATCTAGTTCTGGTTGTTCTTCTATCCAATCGATCATTTCAGGATAATTTTCTTCATCTTCTAGAAAGTACAAAAGTTCTTCGGTGTATTTGGATGGTTTATTCATTTTGGTCTATAAACTTATAACTATGTATGTAACAAAAATAAAATTTTATTTATTGAAAGGGACGCTTTGCTTGGAAATTTATTGGCTTGGGTTCGAATAAAATCTTCATTAATCGCGTGCCTATTTCTTTTTTATAATCATTAGCGAAATGAAGCAAACAAAGATGTGAGTTTAGGAATACTTGGACTAAACGAGGATTTTGTGCAGCTGAATGAGATAATGATTAGATAATTCCTCTTATTTGTAAATGATATTTTAAGGATGAAGTTTTTTCGTAATCATCATCAAAAGGTATTTGATTTTCTTGTTCTTCCTGAGAAAGTGTATTGTATTTGTTTAGTTTTTCATAATAATATTTATCGAAAAGTTCTTCTAAACTAATACAGTTTTTTAACATTTCGGTTTTAAAATAGATTGTAAAATCTTTGTATAAAATAATTTTTCCTGATTTCATACTTTCCTCCGATACGATGTTAGGATGCAATAATATCAATTTATAATGGAAATGTTCAAACTTTACTAACCATCTTAATACAGTTATTTCATCATCTACATTAACAGAAGCGAATTCTTGTAAAGCAATGGATGCTTCCTCTTCTATTAGTAGAAATTCATATATTTTCAGGATATGTCCGTAGCATTCATAAAAAGGTGCAAGGTTTTTATAAAACATATCTGCAAAATCCATTGTATTATAAAGATCTTCATAGTTTTTTACCCAGCTTATTATATCTTCTTTCGAAATTTCAGCATCATTGAATTGTTTGAGTTCTTTTATGGCAGAAATTGATTTGTTATTAGAATAAATATAAGCCGGAGATAGCTCGAAATCAA
>CAMBHH010000269.1 GCA_945866505.1 Flavobacterium psychrophilum | reverse complement strand
CCTATATTTTCCTCAATATGATGTGGTGTAATCGTGCTGCCTTTCGGCAAAATAATTTGCAATTTTTCTAATTCATTATTAACTTTACTCAGATCGGTTCCCAAAAATTCCACCAACATCGCATTGGCTTTGGGTTCAATAGAGTATTTCTTGCCTGCCAAAACCCGTTTGATCCAATCGCCTACTTGATTTTCGTACAGTTTTTTACTTTCGTAAACGATGCCATTTTTAGCCAACAGTTTGGTTACCTTTTTACGTTTATCCAATGTTTTGTATTTATAACAAAATACCAAAACCGTTGATGGCATTGGTTTTTCCGCATAACTTTCGATTTTGTCGATAGTTCTTGACAAATCCTGAGCTTCCTTTACAATGACCACTTGACGCTCGGACATCATAGGATACCGTTTGGCTGTCGAAACAATATCTTCTATCGAAACATCACGACCATACAAAACGGTTTGATTAAAGCCTTTTTCGTCTTCAGTCAACACATTTTCCTCAATATAATCGGATAATTTGTCAATATAATACGCTTCTTCACCCATCAAAAAATAAATTGGTTTGATGTTACCCGCCTTGATGTCATTGACTATTTTTAAAACTTCGTCCATTTTTAGATTGCTTTGCCAGTTCGCCCTTTGGGCTCGTGTGCAGATTATAGATTGCAGATTTCAGATTTGAAAACTGGAAACTTTCAACTTATTTTATACTTTTGCTTGATGCAACAACTCAATTTTCCTTCTTATTCTTTTCGTTTCAAAAATAGGGAAAATAAAGTGTCTATTTTCGACGAAATTAGGAAAAAATTCATCATTCTCACTCCCGAAGAATGGGTTCGCCAGCACGTGGTTCGGTTTTTATTGGAAGAGAAAAAATATCCCAAATCCTTAATCAATGTAGAAAAAGTTTTGAATGTCAACGGATTGCGAAAAAGATATGATATAGTCGTTTTCAATCCCGATGGTTCCATCTTTGTTTTGGTCGAATGCAAAGCCCCCGAAATTAAAACAGCTCAAGCTACTTTCGACCAAATTGCCCGCTACAATATGACCTTGAAAGCCCAATATTTAATGGTAACCAATGGTCATAATCATTACTTTTGCCAAATGGATTTTAAGAACGAAAAATATATTTTTCTTAACGAGATTCCAAATTTTGAAACTATAAACAACAAACTATAAACAAGAAACTTGAAAATAGCCGTAGTAATTCTCAATTGGAATGGAACGAAATTATTAGAACAATTTTTACCATCCATTGTAAAATATTCGCCAGAAGCCGATATTTATGTTGCCGACAATGCTTCTACAGATGATTCTGTTGCGTTTGTAAAAGCCAATTTTCCGACAATACAAATTATTAAAAACGAAAGTAATTTTGGCTTTGCACAGGGTTACAATGAAGCTTTGCAAACTGTTGATGCTGACATTTATGCCCTAGTAAATTCCGATATTGAAGTAACAGAAAATTGGCTGAAACCAATCCTCGAAACGTTCGACAACGAACCTAAAACAGCCATTATCCAACCTAAAATTTTAGATTTCAAACGAAAAGAATACTTTGAATATGCTGGTGCTGCCGGTGGATTTATGGACAAATATGGCTATATGTTTTGCCGTGGGCGTATTTTTGAAACTTTGGAAAAAGACAATGGGCAATACAATGATAATTGCGAAATATTTTGGGCTTCGGGCGCTTGTTTTTTTATACGAAGTTCGGTTTACAAAGAGTTAAAAGGATTCGATGCTGATTTTTTTGCCCATCAGGAAGAAATTGATTTGTGTTGGCGCGCCTTCAATAAAGGTCATATTATTAAATACAATTCACAATCGGTGGTGTATCACGTTGGAGGAGCGACTTTGCAACAAGCTAATCCAATGAAAACCTTTCTTAATTTTAGAAATTCGCTATTGATGATGGTAAAAAATCTGCCAAAAAATCAGTTGTTTCCAGTACTTTTTATTCGCCTCATTTTAGACGGAATAGCTGGAATACATTTTCTTTTTCAAGGAAAGTTCAAACATTTTTTAGCTGTATTTGAGGCTCATTTTGCGTTTTATTCGCTGTTTTCAAATAATTATGATAAAAGAGATTTTTTTTACTACAAAAAACACTATAAAACTAAAAGTATTGTATGGCTGTATTTTATTAGAAAAATTAAAGTATTTAGTACTATATTTGTCTTTAATAAATAGCAAAACTAACATTGTATCTCACGTTTAATTAAAATTTTAATTTCTATGAAAAAAATTGTAATTACCTTATCATTATTTATGCTTTTAACTTCTTGCATTTCTAAGAAAGAGTATGCTGCATTAGAAGCCAAAAACAAAGAAACTCAAGATTTATTAAACAGTTGCACTGTAAAATTGAATGCTTGTTTGGAAGAAAAGGCAGGTCTTAAAGCTAGTGTTGATGGACTGAAAGACCAAAATCAGCATTTAATTTCACAGTCTAAAGATATGACTGTTTTGACTACAAAAGGAGCTGAAAACATTGAAAAAGCTTTAGAGTCAATCAAAGAAAAAGATTTAAAAATCAGCAGAATGCAAGATGCGTTAACTAAAAAAGACAGTGTTACGCTTGCTGTAGTAACTAGTTTGAAAAGTGCAGTTGGTATTTCTGATCCAGACATCGAAATCAATGTTGAAAAAGGAGTGGTTTTCATTTCTATTGCTGATAAACTATTATTCAAAAGCGGTAGCTATGACGTAACTGACCAAGCAAAAGGAGTTTTGGCGAAAGTGGCGAAAGTGGTAAATGACAAACCTGATTTTGAGTGTATGGTCGAAGGTCACACAGATAGCGTTCCTTATAAAGGAAGTGGAATATTGCTTGACAACTGGGATTTAAGCGTGAAACGTTCTACATCAATCATTCGTGTTTTGACTAACCAATTAGGCGTTAAACCGGAACAATTAATAGCTGCTGGTAGAAGTTCTTATGTTCCTTTAGTGGCAAATGATACTGCCGAAAATAAAGCTCGTAACAGAAGAACTCGTATTGTTGTATTGCCAAAAATAGACCAGTTTTATGATATGGTTGAGAAAGAAATGAAAAAACAAGCACAGTAATTATTGTTCAGTGAACAGTTTTTAGTGTTCAGTGGGTTTTTGAATTAATAAAAAACGTCTTGAGAAATCGAGACGTTTTTTGCATTTATTGCTGAATATTAATTTTGAATCTGTAACAACTGAATACTAATTTTCTGAACATTGGGTTTAGGGTAAAGAAAACGTCTGGAGAAATCTATACTTTTTTTTGTGTTTGTTACCGAATACTAATCTTGATTCTACAACAACTGAACACTAATTTGCTGAACACTGAACACTCCCTTAAAGAATATCCAAACTTCCTTTACCTTCTCTGACAACTGTTGGCTCATAGCCTGATAAGTCAATAATGGTAGAAGCCAGATTATCTCCATATCCACCATCAATTACTACATCGACAAGGTTTTGCCATTTCTCAAAAATGAGTTCAGG
>CAMBHH010000268.1 GCA_945866505.1 Flavobacterium psychrophilum | reverse complement strand
ACAAAATTACAAACCAACCCAAAGATTGGACTACTTTTTTCTTAATCATCGGAATGACTTTCGAAGCCGTTGCGGGAATTTTATTGATTCTAAAATTATTTAAGAAAAAAGACAATACAGATTCATTTTTAGATAGTTAATTCTCACTTAAATGAATATCAAACTCATCGCCATTGGGAAAACCGACAATAAAAATTTGCAATCCCTGATTGACGAATATCAAAAACGGTTGTCTTTTTATATCAAGTTCGATTTAGAAATCATTCCCGATATCAAGAATGTAAAAAACCTGTCGGAAAGTCAGCAAAAAGAAAAAGAAGGCGAATTAATTTTGGCAAAAATAACACCCACCGACCAACTCATTTTATTGGACGAAAACGGAAAAAATTTTTCAAGTGTAGCCTTTTCAGAAGAATTACAGAAGAAAATGAATTCGGGTGTAAAAACTTTAGTTTTTGTTATTGGTGGACCTTATGGTTTTTCGGAAACGGTTTATGCCAAAGCACAAGGGAAAATATCTCTTTCGCTAATGACTTTTTCCCATCAAATGGTGCGGTTATTTTTTATCGAACAATTGTATCGCGGATTCACGATTTTGAAAAATGAACCCTATCATCATAAGTGATTTAGGGGTTTGGAATTTCGATATCTGTCTGATGTTTTTCCTTTTAAATAGCATAAAATAAACAACTTATTATCAAATATGTATAGCGAAAAGCATAATGTTAATCAATTTAAATTTAAATCATTTATTAAAAAAATTTAAATTCTGTAAACAATTCAAATCTTTTGAAAAAACAACTTGTATGTTTGTATAACTTTTTAGATAACAAACAATTAACTTAATCTTTTAATTTAAAACAAACATTATGAAAAATCTTTTTAAAATTGTAGCATTGACCTTCTTTTTAAGTATCATTATCTCTTGTGATAAGGATGATTTATTAACCTCAAATGTGACGTACACAGCTACTTTAACTGGTGCTAAGGAGGTGCCAGCAAACACATCTACTGCAGTAGGGACTGCAACGCTTGTGTATAACAAAACTACCAAAATTTTTACAATTGCTATTGTATATAGTGGATTAACACCAACTGGTGGACACATTCACAAAGGAGCTGTTGGAAGTAATGGAGGTGTAGTTTTTGGTTTTACAAATCTTGCTTCACCTATTTCTTATACTAGTGTTGCATTAACAGCAGAACAAGAAGCAGATCTTAATGCTGGGCTCTATTATGTAAATTTGCATACAGCAGCAATTCCTTCTGGAGAAATCAGAGGAAATTTAGTTAAGCTATAAAAATATTTTTGGTTCAATGTTGGAAAAGACCTTAATCTTTTGTAAAGATTAAGGTCTTTTTATTTGTCAATTCTTTAAATAAATAATAAAGTTTTCTGGTAGTAGTGTTCAGACATTTCAAAGTAAGAAGTAATCTCATTTCCACCACCAATTATGTTTTGGAGATTTAATAAACGAATTCTTCATTTATTAAATTTATACTTGGAACTGGAAATTTTAAACTTTGAATGAAAATTTTGTCCTGAATATACTTATCAAAAGATAAATCTTTGGCAAAACAAAGAATAAATTTATTTGGTTTATCACTTGGTAGACCAGTCAAATATTCTTGAAAATTTTCTTTTTTAACAAATACATTATTTACCCAAATTTCATTGTTTTTATCAAAGAAAACAATCATTCCAAATTTGGGTTTTTCGAATTTATAAAACACTTTCGTGAATTTTAGAAACGCCAAATTCTTTCCAATACTGTCCGCATACGAATAATAATTTTCGGCCAATTCGTTTTTGTGGGCAACTTCACTTCGTTTTTTTTCCTGCAATTTCATTACTTCAGGAATGACCAATCGCAGAGGCAATCGCTTGTCGATATTGAGAATCCAACTGGTCGAAATAATCGAATTTTTTCGGTTTACTTCTGCTAAAGTATCTTTGACTCTAGTTCTAAAGAAAATATAAATTGGCGAATGATCGACCACATCCGAAACAATTGTTATATTCGATTTCGGCAACAAAATATCTTCTTTGTTTCCGCAGGAAAATAGAATAAAAAGAAAAATTATGGTGAAATACTTCATTACTGATTGTTGATTTTATTGAATAACGTAATACATTCCATCGCTTCTTTCACATCGTGAACCCGAAGAATTTTAGCTCTTTTGGTTAACGCAACGGTATTCAAAACGGTTGTTCCGTTTAAAGCTTCTTCCGCAGAAGATTGTAGGGTTTTATAGATCATAGATTTTCTAGAAAATCCAGTCAAAAATGGCAATTCCAAAATTTTGAACAATTCCATTTTTTGTAAAACTTCATAATTTTGATCTAAAGTTTTGGCAAAACCAAATCCAGGGTCAATAATCAAATCACTGATACCGAAACTTCTTGCTCCAGCCACTTTTTCAGAAAAATAGAACAATATTTCGTTTACGATATCTTCATAACTTGTCATCTTTTGCATCGTTTCAGGGGTTCCTCGCATATGCATCATTATGTAAGGAACATTATATTTCGCAATGGTTTCCAGCATTTTATCATCTAGATTTCCAGCTGAAATATCGTTGATAATTGCCGCTCCGTTTTCGATGCAAACTTTGGCGACTTCGCTTCTAAAAGTGTCAACAGAAAGTATCGTTTCGGGATAATATTCTAAAATCAGATTGATGATGGGAATTATTCTTTGCAATTCTTCTTCTTCCGAAACATATTCGGCGCCAGGCTTGCTGGAATAGGCGCCAACATCGATGAAAGTCGCTCCATCGTTGAGCATTTTCCCCACTTTAGTCAGCATTTCACTGTTGCTCTTATAAATTCCCCCATCATAAAATGAATTAGGAGTCACATTCAAAATCCCCATTACTTTGGGAGTGGTCAAATCGATAAGTTGTCCTTTGCAGTTTATTGTCATCTTAAATCAAATTTCGTTAATTATCATTTTTACATCCCATAAATATTCCTTATTTTTGAGGAAATTTTTTGACAAATATAACCAATAAATGAACATAACTTCTCAACAATATGATAGCGTAATTGCAATTTGTCGCTCGCTATTTATCAATAAAATGAAAGATTACGGCAGTGCTTGGCGCATTTTGAGATTGCCTTCGCTGACAGACCAAATCTTTATCAAAGCACAAAGAATAAGAACTTTACAAGAAAATGATATTCAAAAAGTTGAAGATGACGAAACTGGCGAATTCATCGGAATTATCAATTATTCTATTATGGCATTGGTTCAATTGGAACTTGGCTTTGTTGACAAACCCGATTTGAATATTGAAGAAGCTACCCAATTATACGACCAAAAAATTGCGTTGACCAAACAATTAATGGAAGACAAAAACCACGATTATGGCGAAGCTTGGCGCGAAATGCGAGTGAGTTCTTTAACTGATTTGATTTTGCAAAAACTGCTTCGTGTGAAACAAATTGAAGATAATAAAGGAAAAACTTTGGTTTCTGAAGGCATTGACGCTAATTATCAGGATATGATTAATTATGC
>CAMBHH010000267.1 GCA_945866505.1 Flavobacterium psychrophilum | reverse complement strand
CTTCAAAAAAACCATACCGCCCCAAGGCGTAATCTCTTTATTGGTAAAGGATACATCGAATTCCATAGTGTTGATTTTTCTAATGCTACGCATTAGGATTTTGAACTCAAATTTAGTTGTTTTTTTCTAATGCGTAATCTGGGTTTAATATCAATTTTCATTTCTTCAATAACAAATGCTTGTAATTGATGGTTTTATCCTTCGACCACAGTTACAAGCGTGGGAAAATTTCAAGCTGGAAATAATTACCAAAAGCAACTGAATTTCTAAGATTTAGGTAGAAACCAATATATGTGTGAATATTACAACTATCCCACTAAATTGTGTAACAACAAAAATGCCTAATAGTATGAAATTTGTAAAAGTTACTGTTGACAATTCAAACAATTTATAAAGCTTAAAGATGTACTACGAAAACTATTTTTATGGAATGCACATTATTTGGTGGGCAATATGGGTAATTCTATTGTTTTGGATTTTTGCTATCCCGTTCAATATTCCTGGTCAACGAAACAAAAAAGATTCGGCTTTCGAGCTTTTGCAAAAACGATATGCTAATGATGACATAACACAATGGGAATATTATGACAAGAAAAAAACTTTAGAACAAGAATTTCATCAATCTTAAATAATTATAAAATGACAAATAAAGAAATTTTTCCCAAAGCTGCAAACGAGCAATTAGAAAATAAAGACGGCTATCCTAAATATCCCGAAAACGAAGATATCTATAACAAATTCGACAAGGAATTTGACATCGATCCAGAAGATATTTCTAAGAAAAAGCGAGTTGAAATTGTGGATGAAGATCCCGGAATGGAACGAAAGAGATATCGATTTAGAACATCCTGGTGACGATTTAGACGTTCCCGGCTCCGACTTAGATGACGAGCAAGAGGACATAGGTGGCGAAGACGAAGAAAACAATTATTATAGCATTGGCGATGACGATGATAACGATTCAGAAAAAGACAACCAATAATGAAAACACTAAAAAAAATTGGTATTTGGATGGACCATTCAATGGCACACATTACTGAATTTAATTCAGACGTACAAGAAACAAAAATCATCACTTCGGATTTTACGTTTCAGGACCAAGTACAAACTTTGGAACGAAGCGAAAGCGAAATGCACAACAAAGAGCAACACAAACAGGCTACTTATTATAAAAATTTGGCGCAAATTATCAAGAGCTTCGACGAAGTAATTCTTTTTGGTCCAACGGATGCAAAAGTAGAATTATTCAATATTTTAAAAGATAATCATCAGTTTGACGCCATAAAAATTGAAGTAAAAAACACCGATAAAATGAGCGATAAAGAACAGCGCAATTTTATTGACGATTATTTTAAAAGATTTGATTTTAAAGTATAATATTTCTGCAATCCAACTTAAAATATGAAAACAGCAATCTTTGGAACTCAATTTTACGAAGAAGAATATTTTAATAAATTCAATGCAGATAAAAAACACAAATTTGTTTTTTTCAAAGAATCATTAAATTCTAAAACGACTGATTTAGCCAAAGGATTCAAAGCAGTTTGTGTCTTTGTAACTGATATAATTGACAAAAATTGCATCGAAAAATTAGCAAAACTTGGTATAAAACTAATCGTTTTGCGAAGTGCTGGATACAATAATGTAGATTTAAAATCGGCTAAGGCCAATGATATAACCGTTTTAAGAGTTCCTGCTTATTCCCCGCAAGCTATTGCAGAACAGGCTATTGCATTGATTCTTACCCTGAACAGAAAAACCCACAAAGCCTATAATCAAGTCCGAGAAAATAATTTTTCGCTCCAAAATTTAATGGGGTTTAATCTTCATGGAAAAACAATAGGAGTTGTTGGAACTGGAAAAATAGGACGAGTTTTTTGTAGCATAATGTTAGGTTTTGGTTGCAAAATCATTGCATTTGATCTCAAAGAAAATGAAGATTTAAAACAGAAAGGAATTCAATATAAAACCTTTGATGAACTGCTTTCTGAATCTGATATTATTTCAATTCATTGTCCTTTATCCAAAGAAACGAATCATTTATTTGATACAAAAACATTTGAAAAATTAAAAAAAGGCGCCATGATTATCAATACAAGTCGTGGTGCCATTATCAATGCTGAAGATGCAATTATTGCTTTAAAAAAGGAACAAATTGGGTATTTAGGAATGGATGTTTATGAAAAAGAAAGTACTATTTTTTTCAAAGATTGTTCACAAACTGTCATCCAAGATGATGTTTTCGAAAGATTATTATCATTCAACAATGTATTAATCACGCCACATCAAGCCTTTTATACAGATGAAGCCGTTTCGGAAATTGCTAAAATTACCATCAAAAATTTCACTGATTTCGAGAATAATTCAGTTCTGGAAAATGAAATTAAATGAAATTTAAAATTATAAGTAATTTACCTTTATGATTTTCAAATTATCATCAAAATCATAGCATCTTGGGACACATGTTGGAATATTCAAACGCGGGATTTCTTGTTCAGAAATATTTTCTAAATACATTGCCAAAGCCCTTAAGCTATTGCCGTGAGCAACGATTAAAATGTTTTTTTGAAGTTTTAATTCTGGCTCGATAACTCGTTTATAAAACGGAATGGTTCTATTGTAAGTATCTTCTAAACTTTCTCCGTCAGGAGGTCGAGTGGCATAACTTCTGCGCCAAATATCCACTTGATTTTGACCAAATTTCGCAATAGTTTCCTCTTTATTCAAGCCTTGCAAATTTCCATAATTTCGTTCATTAAGGGCTTCATTTTGGATAACTATACAATCCGTTTGTTGAATTTCTTTGAGAATAATAGTCAAACTTTCCTGTGCTCTTAGTAAAGTTGAAGTATAAGCAAAATCGAATTTAAAATGAATCAATTTTTCTCCTGCATTTTTCGCCTCTTGCTTTCCCAATTGGGTCAGGGCAATATCTAAACTCCCGGTAAAACGGTTCTCCAAATTGTAAACAGATTGGCCGTGACGAACTAAAATTAAGATTGACATATTTCCTAGTGATTTGATATAAAGGTACAATATGATAACAGTATTGACTTAAAAACAGTAAATTTTACAACTTTCCATTCCATAAAATTGAAATTAAAAAAATGCCAACCGTACAACCTCCATTCTTTGTAAAAATCACTATTTTTGCAATCTAAATTTTTGCCTTATGCCAAAGAAAAAATACAAAATAGCGGTTGTTCAATTGAATCTAAACGATGTTGCCGAAAACAACCTTAAAAAATGTTTGTCGTGGGTTCGCGATGCTGCTAATCAAGGTGCGGAAGTAATTTCTCTACCCGAACTATACAGCAGTCACTATTTTTGTCAAAGCGAAGATGTCGATAATTTTGCTTTGGCAGAACCACTATACAGTACTTCATTTATTGCTTTTAGTGCTTTGGCAAAAGAATTAGGTGTGGTAATTATCGTTCCTTTTTTCGAAAAAAGAATGGCGGGAATTTATCACAACAGTGCTTACATCATCGATATCGACGGTTCCGAAGCAGGATTATATCGCAAAATGCACATTCC
>CAMBHH010000266.1 GCA_945866505.1 Flavobacterium psychrophilum | reverse complement strand
GTAGATTTACCAATGGCTTTGATTTTCTCCGCTTCGGCTAAACCGGTTTTTGAGATTCTTTCAGCTTCTGCGCTTGCAGTCAATTTGGTAGCTTCGGCTTGTGCTCCAGCTCTGGCTTTTGTAGCTTCGGCTTCGGCATTGGCACGCATTTTAGTCGCTTCGGCTTCGGCATTCACGTTTAGTTTCAAACTTGTGGCGTCTCCTTCGGCTTTTTTAACGGTGGCATCGGCAGTTCTTTGTGCGATTTCTACACTTTGCGAGGCTTTCACGATTTCTTTTTGCATATCGGCGATAGCTGTTTCTTTTTCCACACCTTGACGTTGTTCTTGCGCCATTCTTTGAGTTTGATAGGTTTTTTGCTCTTCCTCGGCAATTTTTCTATCAGTCAAAGTTTTCATCAAGGATTCTGGTGGAACGATGTCCCCAATCAAAGTATCGACGGCATTCACATTGTATTCGTCCAAAACTACTTTGATGTGGTTTTTAGCCGATTCTTGACGTTCTTTTCTGGTCGAAAGGAATGAAATCACGTCGCTTTCCTGAGCCGAGTTTCTAAAATAGTTACCAATAGTGGGTTCCAAAACTTGAGAAACCAAGTTGTTCATGCTTCCGAAACGGGCGATTACTTTTGGCGCTTCGTTGGCTGGAACGTGGATAATTTGGGAAACATCCAGATTAAATGGGAAACCGTCTTTAGAACGAACTGTAATGGTAGAAAGGTTTTGATCCAAGTTATGAGATTCACTTCTAGCATCAGCCCAGTTTAGCACCAAGTTGGTTGTAGGTACAGGTTCCAGTTTTGTTGTGTATTTGTTAAGCGCATATTTTCCAGGTCCGAAAGGTTCCATCCAAACCCCACGTTGTCCTTTCGAAACGATATTTCCGTGTTTGAAAGTGTCTCCAGTAACATCTTGTCCATCTTCGCCAATATAGGAAATCACCACGCCAACATAACCAATTGGTACATCGGTCATTGGTGTTTGCTCGATTTGGACGGCCCAAGAGTTGATGTAATACGAACCCGCAAGCATTACTTGAGGTTGCAATCCACGATTTCCACCATTTTTTAGAAACTGGTCGAAATCCTGAAAGTTATTGTGATTGTCCACAAATTTACCCGCGATTTGTCCAATAGGAATAGGTTCACCGTCCATTGCGGTTACAATTCCCACCATATTTTCGGAAATCACGATTTGTGGTGAGATTACGACTTCAAACAAGAAAGTATTGATACGATACGAACCTGTAGTTATAAATGCCGATTGACGTCCTTTTTGTCCGCCATTGTCTAAAAATAAAGTAGCATCTTGGAAATTATCTGAGGCTACTTTCTGGGCAAGAATTCGACCTGTTGGGATTTCGGCACCATCTTTACTCAATAATAAACCGATATTTCCTTCAGGGATAATTGTAAAGGATGTCATATTTACTGAGTATTGCCAAGGCCACATTCCCCAGTACAAACCTGGTGCAAGCGTTTTTGCCTGAAAACCTGCTTCGCCTTTGGTGGCGATAATTCTGCCGTCGGGTAATGATTTTGCGGCTCCGAAGAGCACGAATTTTTTGGTAACCAAACCAATTTTGTCCTCAGGAACGATAACCATTCCGAAGAAAACACGTAAAACGAATTTGTAAAGAACTAAGCATAAAAGCAATAATAGTAACCACCAATAATCGAAAAGAGCTGTCATATTTTTTATATTAAATTACCTATCAAAAATAGAATATTTTTTGAATTTTACTACAAAAAAATAATAATTTAACGTTTGAATAATCTTACTAATATGAAATTATTAAAAGGTGACCTTGTTTGAGGATTTTAATTTTAGTTCTGCAAGAAAATATGTGGAATTTGAGTATGAATTAGGGATAATTTTGGTAGATTTACTTCGTTGATGTTGCTAAAGCTTCGAGTATTTTAGTTGATAATTGGAATTGGCACAGAATGAAATTCTGTGCTATCCAAATAAGAGGTTTAAGTTCATATCCGAGCGATCGGGTTCATTTAATAAGATTTAAATTATGCGTTTTATTTTCATTTTTGCAACTGCTCTTTTAATTTTTTCCTGCAAAAAAGCGGAAAAAGCTCATGGTGATGTTTTTATGAAGATTAATAATGTTGCATTGCATAGAGAAAACACATTAGAATTCGAAATAATAAATAATTCAAACAAAAACTATTTTATTTGCATGGATACTTTAAGTATTTATGAAAACAACGAATTTAATGCTAAATTGAATAGACTAGTACACCCTCGAATAGTTTTTTATTCAAGGAGAGATTCTATTGGCTCGGGGCCAACAAGTAGTTTTCCTAATTTTAATTCAAGTGAAAGTGATACGTCGCACTTTAACTGTGCAATGTTAAATGCAAAAAAAAGACCTTTTTTTATAAAACAATTAAAGGCTCTAAAAAAAATATTAATTCTAAAAAGTAAGGATACAATAAGTATTAAAGTACCATTTAAAAACACATATGAAATTTGTAATAGATATTATGCTTTTTTAAGTAAAAAAGGAAATTATGAAATGGAGTTTAAGTACAAAATGGATAAGAACTTTATTAATGAATTTGTTGAAAAAAAATTAATTTTTGAATTTGAAAAAAAAAATATTCTTCCTTACTATGAAGAAATTGTTTCAAATAAGATACCGTTTATTTTAAAATAGACTAACCAGTTGTCCGAAGTGTATTACCCAGCTATGCGAAGTGTGAATAATTCGTAATAGCAAAATTTAATCATGATTCTGTAATTGTTTGTTGAGTTTTAACGTTTTTTAACTCCGCCAATTCCTCAAATAATTCTTTCTCTTTTTCGGTTAAATCTGTGGGAAGCATAATTTGGTAGGTAATGTATAAATCGCCAAACACGCCCTCTTTTTTATAAACAGGGAAGCCTTTTCCTTTTAGTTTTACTTTGGCGCCATTTTGGGTTCGGGGCAAAACTTTGAGTTTTACTTTGCCGTCAAAGGTATCTACTGTGATTTCTCCGCCCAAAATAGCGCTGTACAATTCCAAATCTACAGTAGAATGAAGATTGTGTTTATCTAATTTGAATTTGGTGTTATTCGCAATGGTGAATGTAATGTACAAATCGCCTTTTGGACCGCCATTTGCACCTTCGGCGCCCATTCCGCTGATTTTTATGACTTGCCCGTTCTCCACTCCAGCGGGAATGGTGAGTCTTATTTTTTTGCCATTGATGGTCAATTCTCGTTTTTGGGTAATGTAAACGTCTTTTAAATCAAGATTTAATTCGGCATTGTAATCGCCTCCTTTGGATTGTAGGGTTTGTCCTCTTGCTCCTGCCGCACGACCGCCAAACATTGATTCAAAGAAATCGGAATAGTCGCCACCACCTGAAAATCCTTCAAAACCTCCAAATCCTCCTTGTTGACCGCCACCACGAGATTGTTGTTGTTTTTGTTTTTCGAATTCTTCGGAATGTTGCCAGTTTTCGCCGTATTGGTCGTATTTTTTTCGGTTTTCGGGATGACTTAACACTTCGTTGGCTTCGTTGGCTTCCTTGAATTTTTGCTCCGCTGC
>CAMBHH010000265.1 GCA_945866505.1 Flavobacterium psychrophilum | reverse complement strand
ACTTTTTCAGTATATTCATCATCACCGCAGATTACAGCATCATAGTCTTGTATAATCGGCAATAAAACACTTTCAGGTACTGGTCCTCTCAATGTATCAACTTGGAATCCTTGACTATTCAACAAATCGTGATGCGCTCCAGGAGTGTCTTGAAACGAGGTCGATGTAAGTAATATTTTCATTATATATTTTTTAATAATTATTTTAGTTGCTGTTATTAATATCTAATAATATTTCTTGAAATGAGGTCAAATCACTTAATCTATATCCTGCAAAATCTTTAAACAACTCTTTCCCTTCCTCGGTTTCTCTCAATACAAATGTAATATCATTCGAAAGAGCTGCGTTATAATCACTAAGAGCGTCGCCAATAAAAACGCATTGACTAGGGCTAATGTTTTTAGTAGCCAAAATCTCCTTTACCCAAAAATCTTTGTTTTCTGGTGAACCATACACTGCTTCAAAAAAATGAAACATTTTTCTTCGTTTTAAAATTGGTATGATTTCAAGAGTTGGTGTTCCTGTAATAATATATTTTTTATATTCATTTGCAGAAGTTAAAAAATCTGAAGCTCCCGCTACTTCAGGAGCATTTATAACTCCCTCCATTACCAAATCACTAAATTTGTCTGCTAAAGATTGGATTTTCTCCTCGGTTAGCGTTTCTCCTAACCATTCGCCATTAAAAACTTTAATTTTTTCGAATCTTGATACTCCGCCATTTGCTTGATGATAATCGACCACTCGCTGTGCAAATTCTTCACCATATCGAAGATACAATTGTCTAAAAGCCTCGGTCTTAATATTGACAGACTCCGCAAGAACACCATCAAAATCAAAAAATATATATTTTATTGTCATAATTGAAAAACTTTATTTTTTACTAGAAACCAAGATTGACTTTTAATATAGAAGTACTTTTATATAAAGATACTATAAATAGCAGATTCACTTTTAATCTATAATCCATTTCAAATTGGAATGAAAGGTCACAATTTTTGAAATGGGATAATTCTTGCATTCAGAGTTATACAACTCTCTAATTATTTTTAATTTAGATTCGCCTTTTACCATCACAATAATTTCTTTTGAATTGAGAATTAAAGGATAGGTAAATGTAATTCTTTCAGTATTCAATTGAAGTACTTTATTAAGAACTACAAACTCTTTTTGTTCTAGTAATGCCTCGGTATTTGGAAATAAAGAAGCAGTGTGCCCATCATCTCCCATTCCTAATAAAATAAGATCAAACTGCGGATATCCATTTGCATTAAAAGGAACAGTATTGCTAATATTTTGTTGGTATAGAGCTATTGATTCTGAACAAGAAATCCCATTCTGTACCATAGAAAAGCGGGGTGATGCTAGACCATCAAAAAATGCTTTGCTGATATTCCCAAAATTACTGGACATATCATCAATATCAACTACTCGCTCATCGACCATAAAAAAATTAAATTTAGACCAGTTTAATTTCTTTGTTTTTAAAATTTCTAAAACGGGTAGTGGAGTTGTCCCTCCTGATAAAGCTATGTTAATATTACCCAAATTATTCAGATCTAACTGTTCTAATTTTTCGAATAAAAAATGGGAAGCATATTGATTAAAATCAACTCCTTTGGAAGAATAAATCTCAGGTTGTTTATTGTTCATTTTTATAAAC
This sequence comes from Flavobacterium psychrophilum, assembly GCA_945866505.1. Classification (GTDB taxonomy): domain Bacteria; phylum Bacteroidota; class Bacteroidia; order Flavobacteriales; family Flavobacteriaceae; genus Flavobacterium; species Flavobacterium psychrophilum_H. The sequence continues at coordinate 1,922 of CAMBHH010000265.1, read as the reverse complement.
TGCTCTGATACATTCTAATAAACCTTGCCCCATGTCAATATGTGGATTAGCAATCAGTTTTTTACTCACACTAGGTTCAAAAGAATAAGGTGTAAATTTGTAGTGATGGTTATAACCTGAATCACTACAGTTTACTTCGATTTTATTGTTTAGAATTTCATTAATCATATTAAATAACTCCACTCTTTGCATTCGTTCTGTACCAGTCAAAATAACGTGAGTATTACTATATACATCTGATTCAATAACATCAACTGAAAGTTTTGCAGCATCTGAGGCGTGAATGTACTCGCGAATTTCTTTTCCGTCCCCGTTGTGGTCTATTTTACCTTCGAGTACTGCCCTTTTTACCAAATTATAGATATAGTTGTTATCATAACTTTTCTCTGAATACACTGAACCATACCTTAATATCACAAAGGGCAAATTATGCTTTTTATGGTATTCTTCAATAATTTTTTCAGAAGCCAATTTGCTAATTCCATAGAAAGACCCTTTGTTACTCATGGCATATGCACTACTTGCGTAAACAAATTTACTTACTTTATGCGTTAAGCAGGCATCAATTATATTTGCATTTCCAATCACATTGAGTTGCAATGTATTTATAGGATCTTCGATAGCTTTATCTAAATTTGCAAAACCTGCAAGATTATAAACGATATCAAAATTATCTTTATCAAAAATTTCATCTATGCTTTGTTTATTAGATATATCGCAATATACATAGTTCACTTCCCGAATTAATTCCTCGTTAGTATTAATATCGGCAACAAAAACATTATAATTTCTCAATAAAAGCTCTTTAACTAAATAATAGCCTAAAAACCCAAATCCGCCAAAAACTAAAACATTTTTCATTATAGTTTACTTTTTAGCAGTTTCATTTCTTGCCTTGCCTTATCTCCTAAAAAGAAGAAATCCAAACTAAAAGCTAAGAATGAATATCCCTTGTTAATTTTTTCCAAAGTCTTGGAATGATCCGAATCTATTACATGGAATCCCAAAGGTTTATTCAGTTTTTTGGCGATTACATCAATCCTCCCGAGTGCCTCTTGAACATCCTCTCTATCATACTCACCCGGACACCCCATCGACGCTGACAAATCATATGGACCTACTATGATTCCATCTATGCCAGGTACTGAAAAAATTTCTTCAAGATTATTAACTGCTTCTATATGTTCTATTTGAGCAATAATAACCACTTCGTCTTTTACCCATTTTTGATATGTATCAAATGATGTTCCATATTTTTGAGCTCTATTCAAACCAACGCCACGTTTACCTAACGGAGGATATTTTACGTAGTTTACAGCCTCGATTGCTTCTTCTTTGTTTTTTATCATTGGCACAATAACCCCATCAGCTCCAGCGTCTAGGACTCTTTTGATAACAACTTCTTCATTTTTACTAACTCTAACTAGCGCTTGCATTCCGTTTCCTTGAATGTGACCAATAAGATTCATTACCGTCTCTATACTAATGGCAGAATGCTCTAAATCTATAGTAAGCCATTCAAAACCAGCGGACCCTAATATTTCAACTACTGATTGGTGCGGAATGGTTAACCAAGACCCTAATGATAATTCGTGATTTTTAAGTTTCTCCTTAAGAATACTTTTATTGTGCGAAAAGTTTTTCATCTATTTTAAGTACTAGTTTTTTTAAAGTTTCTATCTTGCTATCTACTGCAAATTGTGGCTGGTGTATGTCATCAGGGAAAAAAATTGCCATATAACCCGGTCTCAAATTAACTTCGGTTACAGGGTTTCCACTATTTTTATAAAACTGACAATCTGATGCTGCATCATAAGGTTCAATAATAGCTACATCACTAATATTATAAATTTTAATATGTTCATTTCCAGAAAAAAGAATCTGAACATCAACTTCTTTCCGATGTGATTCAATTATTTTAG
>CAMBHH010000264.1 GCA_945866505.1 Flavobacterium psychrophilum | reverse complement strand
CTGTTCGCATACAAATAAACATCGCAATAATAACTTATTGCTTGGTGTCAATCATTGCAAAAGATTTAAAAATCAATCGTTCAATCTATGAAATTCTACAAATTTTATCAGCATCATTGCTCGATAAAATCCCTGTAAATGAATTACTTATGAAATCAGATTACAATAATGTCAATGAACTTGATTCTAACCAGCTGGTTTTCAACTTATTTTAAGTGGACACCAGTGAACTAAAATATAAAAATATCTATCTAAAAATTCGAAAAAATAGTATATTTGAACATCTAATTTTAAATCTAACAGTATGGAATTTAATTTCTTAGCAATTTTAGTTGCGGCATTAACCTCTTTTGTAGTAGGTTTTATATGGTACAATCCAAAAGTTTTTGGAACAATTTGGATGAAAGAAGCGGGTCTAACTCAAGAACAACTTGAAAAAGGAAATATTTTGAAAATCTTCGGATTGACTTTCTTATTCTCATTTATGTTGGCTTTAATGATGCCCATTTTAGTCATTCATCAAATGGGACCCGTTGGAATGATTGGCGGACCAGACATGATAGCAACTGCAAAACCATCTTATGCAGCATTTATGGCTGATTATGGAGATGCTTTCCGAACATATAAACAGGGTGCACTTCACGGGTTTATTTCTGGAATTTTTCTTGCCTTACCTATCATTGCGATGAATGGTCTATTCGAACGTAAAACTTGGAAATATTCGGCAATTCACGCTGGATATTGGATTGTAATGATGACTATCATGGGTTCAATAATTTGTGGTTGGAAATAATTTGTGACTCAAAACAATTTAACATTTAATTACAAGATAATCGCTCTACATTTGTGGGCGATTTTTTTTATTTGAAAACACCACTATCCATAAAAATTTATTCATCGATATCAGAGCTTCCAGAAAATTGGAGTGATTTTGCTATTGAAAACATCTTTCTTAGCAAAGAATATTTAGAAGTTTTAGAAAAATCGGCTCCATCCAATATGTTTTGTCATTTTATCGGATTGTTTGACCAAGACATATTGGTTGGAATTTCACTTTCGCAATTTTTAGATTTAAATAAACTAGAATCTTTCGGAGAACGTGATCAATGCGTTAAAAACGCCGTTCGAAATACTATTCTGAAAAACTTTTGTTCGCACATACTCATTATTGGTAACAATATGCTAACCGGCGAAAATGCATTTTCGTTTTCTGATTCGATAGAAAAAGTTGAAATGCTACTAGCCCTCAAAGCAGCATCAGAAAAACTACAAACGATTTTCAAAAAGAAAGGATTAAAAGTTCACATTACCACTTACAAAGACTTTCAAGAAAAGGAGTTGAAGTCTTTTCACCAAGCTGGATTCGACAAATATTTTCAATTTTCGGCTCAACCAAACATGCTTTTTGACATTCCAGATCATTGGAAATCAGAACAAGATTATATCGATGCTTTGTCAAAAAAATACCGAGATCAATACAAACGCGCCCGAAAAAAAGCAGATGGTATAGAAAAAAAGAAAATGGAACTTGCGGATATTATAAAGTATGAAGAAACTATTTATGAATTGTATTTTCACGTAGCCAAAAATGCCCATTTCAATACCTTTTTTTTAGCAAAGAACCATTTCAGAGTTTTCAAAGAAATGTTAAAAGACAAATTTCTTTTTTACGGCTATTTCCTAAATGATAAACTAATTGGTTTCAACACTATCATCAAAAATGGAAAAGTGATGGACACTTATTTTTTAGGTTATGATGAAAGTATTCAACGGGAAAAAATGCTGTATTTGAATATGCTATATGATATGGTTGCTTATTCCATAAACAAAGGTTTTAAGGAGATTATTTTTGCCCGAACTGCTTTAGAAATTAAGAGTTCCATTGGCGCAAAGCCTCTGAAAATGTATAGTTTTGCAAAACACAGCAATCCTGTTGCTGATTTAGCATTCGAAAAAGTGTATTGCTATTTAGAACCAGAAGTGGAATGGACCGAGCGTAATCCCTTCAAATAATGGTAGTTCTTTAAAGAAATAAAAAAACAGCAAACCATAGCGATTTGCTGTTTTTTCATTTGGACCAATTGGCAATTAAGCAATTTCAATCACTCTTTTAGGTTTTGGCAACGCTTCTTCTCTTTTGGGTAAACGAAGATTTAAAATTCCATTTTCGTAGTTCGCCTCGATAGCATCAAAGTTTACCGTTTCAGGAAGGTTAAAAGTTCTTTTGAACGAAGTGAAACTAAATTCTTTTCGAGAATAGGTTTCGTTATTTTCTTCTGTTTCCGTTTGCTTTTCAGACGAAATGCTTAACGTTTTTTGATCAATTTCAATGTTAAAATCTTCTTTTTTCAATCCTGGTGCACACAACTCTAATTTAAAATCTGTTTCAGATTCTTTGATGTTTACCGCTGGAATTGTAGTATTAAAATTTTGACTACCACCGTTCCAATCAGGTTTAAAAATTTCATCTAACAAAGATGGTAAAATTAAATTGCTGTTTCTTTTAATTAGGTTCATGATAAATAAATTTTAAAGTTAAACTTATTATCTTACAAGCAAAATAAATACCAAATTCATTTTCTCTACCAAAACACCCGAAACAACCTAAAAAAATGACAAAATGTCGAAATTTTTATGAAAACAATAACAAATAACTGAAAAATTGACATTGTTCATAATGACACAAATAAGAGCTATGCCTACAATATTTGAATTTTCGAAGTATGGGAATTCAATATCAAAAATAAACTTTCTATAAACGGTTTAAAAGTACAAATTCCTATTTTTAACGACTCAAATTTATGGAACTGCAATTTTCATTTGCTTGTGCAGAATATGAATTTCCAATTCATTTTGAATACCACAATATTCACCGTCAATTTGAAAATTTACGGGTCGGTCTGTTTTTATTAAAGCTTTTTCGGTCGAAATTATTACAATATCCTCCGAATCAATTGGCATATTCCCCGTAATAATTTTTCCAATTAACAGTAAATCAAGACTTTTTAAAATAATTAATTCAAATTTTCCATCATACATATTCCCGTTTGGATTAATCGTGACTCCGGTTCCGTACTTTTGAGAATTCGCAATTACGACGATTCTAGCAGTATGTTCCACAGTTTCATTATTGGCAGTTATAGCCGCTAAAAAAGGTTCTTCGGCATCTATTAAGGTAGTAAACGCTTGCATCGCATAACCCCAAAATCCACGCAAATCACTCGCTTCATAATTCTTGACTAAATCAGCATTAATACCAATATCACTAAGATGAATACTCTTTTTACCGTTAATACTAATCATATCCATTTCCATAAAATGGTTCAAAAACGCAATCTCTAAATTCTCTTCCAATGTGGCGGGCAATCCCAAATCTACAGACAAACCATTGGCAGAACCAGCAGGCAAAATCCCTATAACAATGTTTTGCTTTTCCAAGGCTTCGGCTACCATTTTTATAGTTCCATCGCCTCCAGCCACCACTACACGCTCTAGATTATATTCCTCATAAATTGACTGGATTGCAGCAAAATCTTTTTCTCCAGTGGTTTCATAAACTACTAAATTAAAATTATTTGCAACCGAAAACTCTTTCACGCTATAGAGCAAATCCGATTTATCCAAATCTCCCGAAATAGGATTAACAACCAAC
>CAMBHH010000263.1 GCA_945866505.1 Flavobacterium psychrophilum | reverse complement strand
TTAGACGAAATTATTGCACTTAGCAATGAGAAACCTGCAGTAATTTTCAAACATAGTACCCGCTGTATCGTAAGCCGTACCGCTTTGAAGCAATTTGAAAATGAATATGATGTAGAAAATCAAGTAAGTGCTTATTTCTTGGATTTATTAGAACATCGAGATATATCAAATGAAATTGCGAGCCGTTTTGGTGTTTATCATCAATCGCCGCAATTACTTTTAATCAAAAACGGTAAATCGGTTTATGATGTTTCGCATAGTGATATTGATGCTGGAGAGTTGAAAGGGAAGGTGTAGATTTTTTTAATTTTGTTTTATTATTATTTTGCGAATGAAAACATTTCTTTATTTTTTATTTATAACTTTTTCTCTTAACGCTAACGGACAGCATTCAATTCCCAATTATCAAATAGGGAATTGTATTGATTACAACAAAAAAATAATCAATGGGTATTATGATTTTGATTATCAACCCAAAATTTCGCTAAAAGTTAGCTATGAAACAAGTGAAAATTTTGCTCAAGGTTTTTATTTTGATGTCAATGGTAAAAAAGTAAATGGTTTATTAAAATATTCTCAAACTGATCGAGATTTGAAGTTTAAATTGAATGAAGCGGATATTGAGAAGTCAATAAAAGCCGATGAAACAAATGGATATATCATAGGAATTGATACTTTTTCGGTGGTAAAAAATGTTGAAATAATTGGTCTTTTTGGAGGAAAAACTTCAAAAAAAGGAGAGTTTGCCGCCAATATTGAGAGTATTGGTGGAATGAAGTTTTTTAAATTTACTGCTAATGGTCCAAACGGAAATACGTATAATAGTTACATAGTAAAAAAATCAGCTTCTTCTGATTTTGTTAATTTTCCATCAAGCAGTTCTAAATTTAAAAGTTTGGCTGGTGAAATTTTTGGAAATGATGCTGTTCTTACTGAATACATTCAGAACGGTAAATATGTAGCGGATGATATTCCTTCCATTTTGAAGCTATTCAAATACCGAAAATTGTTTAAAAACGGGCAAAATATACATTATAATTCTTCTCGTGATGAAATAAACAATAAAGATGAAAGTGTGTTTTATTCGAAAATAGAAACGATTCAGGATTCTGTTTTTCATTTGAGTAATTTTTTGAAAAATAATATCAAAATATACGAAGGTGATTTCACTTCTTTTTATCCACATAATAAACAAGGCGATTTCAAATTTTATTATCTAAATGGAGCTGTTAGAAGAAAGATTAGTTATAAAAATAACAAGCCCAAAAAGGAAATCGAATATTTTGAAAATGGTAAAATTCATAGAGTTTATGAAATTTTAGAACACGGATCATTGGTTTACAGAGAAGTATATGATGATACTAATGTAAATTTATTAAACAGTAAATATACTGGGAGCGAACAGTTTATAGATGCTATTTCAGGTAAAAAGATCACCTACGAATACGAAAACAAAAAACTAAAAACGGCCTATTTTATTGACGCAAATGGTGAAAAAGTATATCAGCTTTGTGAAAATAATGCTGAAATTAGGAAATTTAATAGTTTACAAAAATCAGCTAAAGAGGATTTAAAATATCCGCTTGAATCTTTGCAGAAGAATGTGCACGGTTTTGTATTGGTGAAATGTATCGTTGAACCTTCAGGATTGGTCTCTGATATAGAAATTATTAAGGGATTAGATTTGGCTATTGATAGAGCAACTTTAGATTTTCTGAGTCGTTTTAAAACCGAAACCTATTGGAATGCTGCCAAAGTTGATGGAAAAGAAGTGAAACAAGAAATTATATTTCCAATCGATTTCTCTATTTTAAACACGGCTATTTACAGAAATAATTATTACAATTTTTGGTGGCAAAATAATATGATGATGCAGCAACAGCAAATGATGATGCAACAACAAAATAATGCGATTAGAGCTGCGGGATTTAGATAGCCGAATATTTTTTTGTTTAACCCCAAATTACGCAATGGAACTAATATCCTATTATAACCTTTGTCAAAGTTAAATATACCCATTAAAACCTTTGACAAAGGTTTAGATAGTCAATAATTTTCTCTAATGTGTAATTTGGGTTAAACCAAAAACTCATTTTCACTCCAAAACTTACTCGAACGCTTCCTGCACACTGCACGAACTGTTCGAGTGCCACTCAAGACCCTTGTGCACACTGCACGAACCGTTCGAGTGTCACTCAAGGTCATCCTTCACACTGCACGAGACCCTCAAGTTACCCACGATTGCTTTTTGCACACTGCAGGAAGCGTTCGAGTAAAAATGATGTTTTGGGTTGTTTTTATTGTCAGACAATTAAAAATACGATTAGATTTATAAAACCTAATTTTGTTTGTACTCATCCCAATCAGCCATCAGCAGCGAAGAGCATCAATTATGGCATTATTTCATAAGTCCAAAGAGGATGATAAAAAACAGCAAATTAGCAAATAAAAGATTCAAATTTAATTTGAGAATTAGCGGTTTATTTTTTTTGTCTTAAATCAAAAAGCCAATTTCATTTTTTCCTTAATCTCTTCCAAACAAAGGTTGTTGATACTTCCTTCGTGAGTATGTTTTGTTTCTTTCGGTGATTGAAAAGTGCCGTTCTCTAGTTGTTCTGCAACGGCTTTGTAAGCGTCTCGAAAAGGCATTCCTGCTACTACCATTTCGTTTAAAGTATCAACTGTAAAGAGGAAATCGTATTTTTTATCAGCCAAAATATTGTCTTTTACCTTGATGTCTTTGATGGAGAAAATCGCAATATCCAAACAAGCTTTCAGGTTTTGAATGGCAGGAAACAAACCTTCTTTCAACAATTGTAAATCACGGTGATAGCCACTTGGCAAGTTGTTGGTAATTAGCGTAATTTCATAAGGCAAAGCTTGAATCTTGTTGCATTTTCCACGGATTAATTCAAAAACATCTGGGTTTTTTTTGTGAGGCATAATGCTAGAACCTGTTGTGAGATGTGCTGGCAAAGTAATAAAATCAAAATTCTGGCTCATATACAAACAAACATCCATCGAGAATTTTGCCAAAGTCGCAGCCACACTACTCATTGCAAAAGCTATTGTTTTTTCTGATTTTCCACGACTCATTTGTGCTGCTACCGAATTGAATTTTAAGGTTTCGAAACCTAATTCCTGAGTCGTAAAAGTTCTGTTGATAGGAAAAGAGCTTCCGTAACCAGCAGCGGAACCCAATGGATTTTGATCCACGATTTTCAAGGCGGCATTCAACATCGTGATGTCGTCAATCAGGGTTTCGGCATAAGCGGAGAACCACATCCCGAAAGAGGAGGGCATCGCAATTTGTAAATGCGTATAACCCGGCAACAACACATTTTGGTGTTTTTCTGCCGATTCCATTAACAAATCGAACAAAGTTTTTACTTGCGATTTGAATTCGGTTACGACATCTTTTAAATATAAATTCACGTCAACCAAAACTTGGTCATTACGAGAACGAGCCGTGTGGATTTTCTTTCCGGCATCTCCTAATTTTATGGTCAAAAGGTATTCGATTTTGGAATGGACGTCTTCAAAACTTTCGTCAATTTCGAATTCGCCTTTTTCGGCATCAACAATGATGTCTTCCAAAGCCAAAACCAAAGAATCGGTTTCTTCGGCAGTTAAAAGCCCGATTTCTCCCAACATTTTGGCGTGAGCGATAGAACCTAA
>CAMBHH010000262.1 GCA_945866505.1 Flavobacterium psychrophilum | reverse complement strand
GCTTTTTGTTTGCCAATATCAGTATTGCAAATGTTTGAAATGGTTTCGAGAACGGTCGGGAATTGTAAATCTTGAAGCGTTTTTTCTGTTATGGATATCATTTATATAAGTTACGATGCCACAAAGTTACAAAGTTTACAATGCTAATTAATTATTTTTTATATTTGTTAAATGAAAAAGAACGAAATAATCAATACTTTAAAATCAGACAAGCAATTCCTTGCAGATAATTACGGCGTTGTTTCAATAGCGTTGTTTGGTTCTTATTCAAAAGGATTGGAAAAAAAGGACAGTGATATTGATTTTATGGTCGAATTTATGAAGCCTTCTTATAGCTCGTTGATGGGTTTATATACTTATTTAGAAACCAAATTGAATTCAAAAATTGAAATTGTTAGAAAAGGACCTCATTTATCGGATCGATTTCTTAATAGCATCAAAAATGATTTGATTTATGTATGATGAAGCATACCAATATTCGCTAGAATTGATTTTAGATCATATTAAAGTTTGCAATAAAAGATTTTCTCAGATTCATTCTCCAACTGATTTTACTTCTACAGATTATGGAAAAACTTTGCTTGATGCCATTGTCACTCGACTTCAAGCTATTGGCGAAAATTTAAAAAACACTTCAAGAAAACATAACTTATTAGAAGAAAATTATCCAGAAATAGAGTGGAACAAAATTATTCGCTTTAGAGATTTTATTTCCCATCATTACGAAATGCTGGATTATGAAATTGTTTATGAAATTTGTGATGATTATTTGCCAAAATTAGAAGTTGTTATAAAAACGGAATTAGGTAAATTTTGAATATGCAACCCAACTTCAATCCTTCTTGGCAAATTATTTTATCTGAAGAAATCCAAAAACCGTATTTCGCGGATTTGATGGAAGCAGTCGATGATGAATATAAAAATCATATTTGTTTTCCTCCAGCAGCATTAATTTTCGCTGCTTTTGATTATTGTTCTTTTGATGATTTGAAGGTGGTTATCATTGGTCAAGACCCTTATCACGGTGATGGTGAAGCGAATGGTTTGTGCTTCTCTGTTAATGATGGAGTTAAAATTCCACCCTCGTTGCGCAATATTTTCCGTGAATTAAATGACGATTTGGGCACTATTTTCTTTCCAACTTCTGGCAATTTAGAGCGCTGGGCAAAACAAGGAGTTTTACTTTTAAATGCTTCGCTCTCAGTGCAAATTGACAGTCCAAACAGTCATAAACACTTGAAATGGAATTTTTTTACCGATGCTGTAATCCAAAGAATTTCAGCTGAAAAAGAAAATGTCGTTTTCTTGCTTTGGGGAAGTTTTGCACAAAAGAAAGGATTAAAAATTGACCGAACCAAACATTTGGTTTTAGAATCGGGACATCCATCGCCAATGAGCGCCAATCAAGGAAAATGGTTTCGAAACAAACATTTCAGTAAAACTAACTTATATTTGGAAGAAAAAAGAATACGTCCTATTGAATGGAACCCCACTACTTAATTTAAATAATCGCAAATGAAAATCTTTCGTAGTTTTATAATATTTATATTGATTTTTTTGGAATTTGGATGTTCTGCAACCAAGAAAAACATACTACAAGAGGCTTTGGCTTCCGACAATCCGAAGATAAAAACTGTAATGTCAAATCCAGAACCTTTTGAACTTCAAATTATTTATACCCAAATTTTGAGGGACAAAAACAATAAAGTGACCTTCAAAGATTTCACTTACCAATTGAATGCTGAAAATTATTTTTATCCAGCAAGTACAGTAAAATTTCCTTTTGCGATTTTAGCTTTGGAAAAGTTGAACACTATTGATAAGATGTCAATAGATACTCAATATTTAATCGAAGGAAAACCTGAGAAACTTAGATTTTCGGAAGAAATAACCAAAGTTTTTGCAGTAAGTGAAAATGAAGCCAGTACTAATTTATTAGAATTTATTGGATTCGATTATGCAAACGAAAGTATGAAAGCCAAGGGTTTGTCGCCTTTTAGAATATCACATCGATTATCATCTCCAAATGCAAGTGAGCCAAAATCAAAATCAATTACTCTTTATAAAGCCGACAATTCAGTTGTGATTTTACCAGAAATAACAAACAAATCCAGTATTCCTTTGACGATAAATAAGCTCAAAAAAGGTATTGGATTTATTAAAGATGATGCTTTGGTAAATGAACCATTTGACTTTTCGAATAAAAATTATTATCCTTTAGAAACACTTCATAATACACTGAAAAGAATTGTTTTTCCAGAAGCTTTTAAGGAATGGGAACGATTCAATTTGACTGAAAAAGATAGGGAATTCATCCTGTTTTCGATGCAGAATCTACCCAAAAATGCGGGTTATAATCCAATTGAATATTATGATGGGTATTGCAAATTTTTCATGTTTGGCGACACCAAAGAAAATATTCCTGCTACTATTAAAATCTACAATAAAGTAGGAGAAGCGTACGGGACTTTAATAGACTGCGCCTATATTGTTGACACCGAAAATAAAGTGGAATTTATGGTTTCGGCAACGATTTTAGTCAATAAAAATGGTATATTTAATGATGGAGTTTATGAATATGACGAAATTGGTTTCCCTTTTTTAGCGGAGTTGGGAAGACAACTTTATGCTAAAAACTTGAAGAAATAACTCGATTACTGATTTTCGTTTTCCAATTGATACCAATTCCAAGAAACGCCATCTTCAAGATTGGTTTCGGTCATTTGCATTCCAATTTTTTGCAAAATTCTATTAGAAGCTACATTATCAGAGTGCGCAGCAGCTTCTATAGTTTTGATTTTCATAGTTTCAAAAGCATATTTTAACCAAGCAAAAGTAGCTTCGCTAGCGTATCCTTTTCCCCAGAATTTTTCATCAAGTCGGTACCCAACATCGTAGAAATTAACCTTGTTATTGACCATTTCGGTATTGAATTTCAGTCCAGCCCAACCGATAAACTTATTGCTTTCTTTGGAAATCATTGCAAATCTTCCCACGCCATTATCAATGTATTGCTTTCTAACAAATTCGATAATTTCAATAGTTTCCGCTATTTTTTGAACAGGTTTGTTCCACAAATATTGGTGAACTTTAGGGTTGCTGTCCATAGCAAAAAAAGCTTCTGTATCCGAAAGTTGGAATTCACGAAGGATAAGTCGATCGGTTTCGAGGATTAAATTCATTTTAATAAATCTTTTTTGTGTTTTTCAGATAGACAAGGTTCTGCGAAATCAGCAATATCTATATTTACATATTCATTTAATAAAGCTTTTACGATTGAATAATCAATGTTTTTTTTGATTTCCACAGAAAAATATTTTTTATTTAATCCTTCTGATAAACAATTAATTAATTTTAATCTTTCTCGAATTATTTCTTTGTCAAAACCATCTTTTAGAATTACTACTTGAATTATTGAGTTACCTGAATATTCAATAGTTTCTTTATAAGTTATTCTTTCTTCAACTTCATTATATTCGGCTAAAAACAAATCATCTGTTGCTATTTGCGGACCATAAAAAGGAATGCTGTCAAGTTTATATATTCCTTTTTCTTTGTCAATTATTTCTGCCCACATAGTTTCAACAACTTCTTCGTCTAAAACATCGCTGTAATATCTGAACAGAATTTTTTCGAAGTTATTTAATTCATCATTCCGCTAATTTCCCCAAAGCATAAGCAATCAATTCATCAACAGCTTTGTATGGATCTTCACTAAAAGTTCCATTGGCACGATTGG
>CAMBHH010000261.1 GCA_945866505.1 Flavobacterium psychrophilum | reverse complement strand
TTTGCAATTGGAGCCTATTTTGAAAAGCAAAATGACAAACTCGTGCTCAAAATAGCGCTCAATAAAAAACGAAGAAATTGGTTCTCTGGTTTATGGAATTATCAAATGAATTATCCTTTTGAAATCTCTAATGCGTAATATGGGTTTAAGGAGAAATGAGCTTTAAATTCTTTGCTAGCACCTATCGAATCTTGATACACTAATCGAAACCAATAATCGGAAGCGGGTAATGCAGCACCATTGAATATCCCATCCCAACCGCTGCCTGTTGGAGATATTTGTTTCAAAAGCTTACCATATCGATCGAATATATATATTATTGCTTTTTCTGGTTGATTTAATCCTTCTATATTCCAAGTGTCATTATATCCATCAGTATTTGGGGTGAAAAATCTTGGATAATTGAGCACATTTACAGGCAATAAGAAATTATTGCACCCTAATTTATCTATAACTTTGACGACATAGTCACCTGCTTTAGAAACTGAAAAAATTGGACTACCTTGTTGCAATCCATCATCCAATTGAAATTCATAACTCCCTAATCCTCCCGTAACGGTTACGATGATTTGCTGCTGATTGTCAAAATCATTTCCAACTGTAGCAACTGCGATAGCTTCTTTCGATTCCTTTACATCAGCATTAAATACTATTTTGCAACCCCCAGTTAAACTAGTGGCGATAATGGAATACAAACCCAATGTAGACGTTTGGTAGGATGAGGTCGTAATGGCCAGTGGATTCCCAGCTAAAGTCCAAACAAAACTATAATCTGATGGAGATAAATTAGTATCTATTGTTATTGGGGCTATAACTTTACCTGCTTGATCAAAGCATAGATATTGAACTGAATTTATTGGTTGAGTATTTATAATGACAACCGTTATTGGCTTAATGTCCGAACAAGTTCCCGAAGTACTTTTGATATAATAAGTGCCGCTTATTGCAACAGTCGACGGGTTTATTAAAGCTATAGTCGCATTGGAATCCGTCCAATAGGATAAAACTCCCGAACCAATGCTTCCGGCAGTAACCGAGACAGCAGTAACATCTACTGTTGCAGGAGAACAAACGGCAGCTGGAGGAGTAATTTTTAAAACTAGTGAGGAATTCACAGTAACAATAACAGCTTTAATGTCAGAACAAGTCCCAGAAACACTTTTTATATAATAAGTGCCACTTGTTGTAATTGTCGAAGGATTTGGCAAGGCAATAGTTGCGGCGGTATCTGTCCAATAGGATAAAGTTCCCGAACCTGAACTACCAGCAGTAACCGAGGCAGCAGTAATATATAAAGAAACTACAACAGAAACTTTAAGGTGGGTACATATTGCAATTAGCAATGCTAAAAGGAATTTCTTAGGAAATTTCCACAAAATTAAATGAAAATATCTCCAATTATACCTAAACGAGTTTGTTTACAAGCTAAATAGAAGGTATTTTGAAGAAAAATTATTCGATAGACTAGTGGTAGCAAGCATTACAGGATTATGACAAAAAACGGACAATCAATAAAGATAATAAACAAATTAAATTACCAACTTCACTATTTAGTCGATGTCCTTTTTTTTATATAAAAACCAACTTATTGAATAAAGAATCACGAACTTTGACTATACTTTTTTAAAACCAAATAAAATGATCCTACAAATAGAAACTCCTGCCCTGCTTTTCTCAGCCACTTCACTGATATTATTGGCCTATACCAACCGATTTCTTACCATTGCCACTATCATTCGAGGATTAAAAAAAGCCTACAAAGAGAAAGAAAACAGCACCGTTTTATTGGAAATAAAAAACCTTAATTTGCGACTAACACTTATTCGCTATATGCAAATGGCTGGAGTTTTGAGCCTTTTCTTATCAGTATTCACGATGTTATTACTTTTTTTAGACCAACAAGTTTTAGGCGTTTATCTTTTTGGGTTAAGTTTGCTTAGTTTACTTATTTCCTTGGGCTTGTCATTTTGGGAAATCAATATTTCAGTTGATGCGCTGCGCTTGCATTTGAGCGATTTAACAGAGAAAAAAGAAGAAATTTAATAGCTGTTTTGATTTAATTCAAAATAAGATTAATCCAAATTAAACCCTTTCACAAAATGGAAGTCAAACTTCTATAACACTTGAGATTATGAACAAAAACACCCTTTGGTCATTGCGACTCGGATATTCGGCAAAACAAGCCAAAACTATCGAAAAACTAGGCTTAAAAAAGTTTTTGGAAAAGTCTTTTGCGACAAATTTTGATTCTAAAATTCCTGATTTCTTGGAAGACAGCCCAAAATCATTGAAAGAATTAAAAGACATCCGAAAAACGTTGGCCGAAGCAAATCCAGAAGCCAAAAAAGAATTACTCAGAAAGGAAATACAAACTTCCGTTGCAATGAAAGCGTGGTGGATTGATAAAATGATTGTAGATGAGTTTCCGCTTCGCGAAAAAATGACTTGTTTCTGGCACAACCATTATGTTGCCACTTTCCAAAAAGTGAAAGTGAATTATTGGGTCTTTCAGCACAATCAAATTCTGCGGGAAAATGCTTTTGGCAATTTTAAAACCTTGACTAAAAACATTCTTCAAACCAACATTATGGTTCGTTATCTGGACAATGTAGATAATATGAAAGATAAACTTAACGAAAATTTAAGCCGAGAATTGCTTGAACTATTTACTCTTGGAATTGGAAATTATACAGAAGAAGACATTAAAAGCGGAGCAAAAGGCTTAGCTGGATTAGGTCTTGGCGATGAAAATGCAGTTTACAGAAAATTTTATGAAGACAACGAACCTTTCGTTTATCTCGGAAAAAAAGGCAATTTCAAAATAAATGAAATGGTAGACATCATTTTCGAACAACCCAATATTCCGTATTTAATTACTAGAAAATTATTGAAATGGTTCATTTACGATAATCCAAAAGAAGAATTAGTAAGGTATTATGGCGATTATTTAAAAAAAATAAACTTTGAAATCCAACCGCTTTTGACCAAAATTTTTACTGAAGAGCTTGCTAAGAACAATGCGGGTTCTAAAATTAAAAACCCATTAGAATTTAGCTTGCAATTGATGGACGAACTGAATGTTGCCGATCCAAATACAAGGTTAATTGCCTTTTTTATCAAAGAACAAGGAATGGATTTGTTCAATCAGCCCAATGTAAAAGGTTGGGATGGAGGAAATTCTTGGTTGACTTCGCAGGTTTTTCTGCAAAGAAACAATGCCGCAGATTTGCTCTGCAACGGTAAAAACATAAGCCGAGCAAATAAAGACTATGAAAATATGATGACGAAACAAAACCCAAACAATCAACTTTCGATAAAATTGAATTGGGACGCAGCAGGAAATAACAAACAAATTATCGCCGAGCTCAAAGATCGCTTATTGTTTCAAACTGACGAAAATATGCAACAAGATTTTGAAAAAATATTAAAATACGATTTCGACAGCAAAACCGAAGGCTCTAATAATGCGGTGCTCCGATTGTTTAATTTTATGGTCAAAACTCCCGAATTTCAACTTATTTAATAGTAACATTATGAACAGAAGAAATTTTTTAGCACTTACAGGAACTTTCACAGGCGGTTCCCTTTTATTGCCTAACTTTTTGTATTCTTTTGGTTCTCAAAACAATTTGGTTTTGGGGGAACAATGTGTAGTTTTTGTTCAATTAAATGGCGGAAATGACGGTTTGAACACGTTTATCCCATTTGAAGATGCCCTTTATTATAACCTTCGTCCAAAAATTTCTTTATC
>CAMBHH010000260.1 GCA_945866505.1 Flavobacterium psychrophilum | reverse complement strand
TACTACATAATCTGCAGCAATTTTTAATAAATTGTTCCATTCCTCTGAAGAAAGCCCTAAGTTTTTAGCATTATCAGGTAAAGAAATGTTTTCGAGAGTTGGATAAACTAAATTTATCAATCCTAGATTTTCTAGAGATCTTTCTCTAGGCAATCTTCGAGAAAATTGGTCGTATAGTAAAGATTTTGCATAGGTTTCATTTTCAATAGTAAAATTGTTTCCTCTTGCACTTTTATGATATAGTGTTTTAAAATCATTTTTAGTTTTTATAAAATCAATGATTTCATTCCAGGAGGAACGACTATTTGATAATGATTCCCCTGCTTTATCACCCAGAGCATCTTCAATACCTAATAATTTTTTTTGTAATTCTGGTCTTAAAAAGGGAGGAACTTTATCTAACTGATCTACATAATAAGCTCTTTCTTCAATAAGCTCTTGTTTAGTTCTGTTTACTTTATTGGTTTTAAGTTTTTTCAATAAATAATGATAGGTCTGGTATCGAATCCAGTCACTTTCACTATCAATATTTATAAGTGCCGCAATCTTGGCAGTACCTTGTCTACTATCTGTAAAAGAGATGTACTTTTTACCTTTGTAAAGTGTTTTTGATGTTATTGTAGTAGCATTTTGAGTTTGGTCTAAAACAATATCGGATAAAATTCTATTTGTAAAAGCTGATGAAATCCTGAAGTGAATAGGGTTTGAATTTTGATTTCCACAGTGGGGACAATGATTATCGTCTGTCATCAGAAAATCATCCCCAGTTATAATATTATTGTTTTCTGAAATGGCACAAGGAAATAGATTTTGATTTCTTAAATTTTGAAATAAATTGTTTTTAATAAGTCTAACGGTATTACTATTTGTAGATTCTTGTTCATTTTCATCACTTTCATTATTTTCCATATTGAAAGCTTCATAACCTACACTAGCTTTTTGGGTTATTTTATCTCTACCATCTCTGCCTTTTGCTCTTTCTCCTTCAATCATCATATTCCCACAACTCCTACAAGCTATTAACTCCAATAAAGGATGTCCACAGCTGCATTTTTTTCCTGCCACAGTATACATTGTTCCTAATGCTTTTTCAGGTCTGTTTTCTTTGTGCTTATCACATTTAGAATTAGTGCATACATAAACCCCTCCAATTCCTCTTGTGAAAAAGTGACCTCTTAACGGCAATAAATTTTCTTTACCCACCACTTGGTCGGCAAGAATATCGATAGCTTCTAATTGTTTGGACTTATCGGTTATTTTTAACTTTTGACCAATTTCATTTTGGCTTAAGCCTGCAGAACATAGCAATTCATTTCTTAAAAGTTTTATATTATTTTGAGTTAATTTATCCGACAGATTTGGAATATCCTGATCAGCTATTTGATTGTTAACTCTTTTACCTTTTATGACTTCAATTTGATCTATAGCAATACCACATAAGTCAGACATAAATTTTTTAAGTATATCCGTATTGCCATCACCCACGGTTGCAGATGTGATTGCAAATCTTACATTAGCAACATCTACTTCAAAAGCAGCAATAACACGACGAATTAATAAAGCCATTTCGGCAGCTTTAGAACCAGTAAGTGTATGCGCTTCGTCTAATAATATCCATCTTAGTTTTCCCTTGGATTTTTCTAGGATAGGTACATCAGCATTTCTTACCAACATATATTCCAACATTGTTGGGTTAGTGAACAAAATCTGCGGAGGTGTTTCTCTAATTTGGTCTCTTGAAATCAATTCTGGTAATCCCTTACTTTTTTTTTCTTTGCTACTTTCTTTGTTTGTGGTTTCACCTGTTAAGAGCGCGTAATTGATTCCATCTAGAGCAGAGCACCAAGCGTGCATTCTTTTTTTCTGGCTTGCAATCAATGCATTTAAAGGGTATAAAAAAATGGCATTAATGCTTTGTTGGTTTCTGCAATTTTCGTGAATATCTTGTAGTACAGGCAACATAAAACACTCTGTTTTACCAGATCCTGTTCCAGTAGTAACGGCAATAGATTTTTTTTGATTGAGCAATGCTTTCCAACTTTCTATTTGGTGTTTGTATGGGTTTCTATCTTTAGGAAATTGGAACTCAGGATCCTTAATAGAATCCAAAGCATTAATAAACTCTTGATGAAATACATTTGTTGTTTCCCCAAAAGTAAGTTTGTCTTGTTCCCAAGGGAAAGTGTTTTGGAAAACCGCATCAGCTATTATAGGTTCTTGTGTCAACAAATACTTAAAGTAATCTTGCATTTCTTTATCTCCGGTTGCCCAAAGTGATAGAATTGCATCCGTTAATCTGTTTTCTGTTTTAGTATAAAATTCTTGAAAATTCATAAGCTTATTGGTTAATTAAGGCGTGTAAAATGACTCTATTGTAAAACTCGGGATTTAAATACTGACTGTATTGTATGTTTCTCCTGATTGCATCTTTAAAATCATTACCTGCCCAAATAGGATATTCTTTTTGGGTATCGTTAATTGATTCCGCTACTGCAATTGGTGATTTCAATAATAATTTCACTGGTGAATGATCCGTAATAGAAATATTATATTCATTTGTAATTTTAGGACTATGAAAAGGAAGTTCCTTAAGAACTCTTTCACCAAGTTGCGATCTTAAATCCCGAATGTCACTATTTAGGATATTGACTTTTTTAATATTTTCGCCGGTAATAATTTTTAATATATTATCAAATCCATTTTCCCTCATATATAAAGATAGTAATCCAAAAATTTGTTCAAAATATTGATTATTATATAGCTCATCCAATTCAGTTATAGCAATTTCCCAGTCTTCTTTTTTAATCCAATGAAAGCAAAATCCTAAATCCTTTTCCATTTCAGGAATCGCTTTTTGAATAAAGTAATCGGTTTCTTCCTGGTTAATTCCTATGAATAAAAAAGCTCTAGCAGCGACCTTAGAACTTCTCGAAATCGCTCTTAACTGATCGAATGTTGAGAAAGGTATATCATTTTTTACACAAATATTAAAGTAAGTTAACAACTGCTTCCATATTTGGCTTTCAAAATTTTCTTCTAATAGTTGAGAGTGAAAATTATCTATACGTTCCACTTTACTTATTTCCACAAATTCTTCATTTGTATTCACATAGCGAGGCATTAATTGCTTGCCGTCTTCTATGGATGATATAACAATAAATTGATTTGTTATTTCAGTAGAAGGAATCGTATAGGATAATTCATTTCTAACTAAAGGAATTAATTCTATGTATTCTGATTTGCAATTTAATGGAATTGCATATAAATCTAATTCATCTTCAGAAGACTGTAGACTAACATTGTTTTCAAATTGTTCTTCTACATTTAAAGTATGGCTAAACCCAGTAATTTCATAGGTTTTTGATTTACTACCTTCTATTAACTCAAAACACACTTTGTTTCTGTAATCCATAGCATCGGCTAAATAATATAGCCTAGTAATCTCTTCTTTAAAAGAAATAACAGGTTGAGATGATTCTTTAATCTCTTTAGTAATTATCACTTCCGTTTTTAATCTGTTTTTTATTCTTAGAATAGTGCCGGAATTAGGGGTGCTTAAAATTCTAAGTCCGTATAAATTTGCTAAAGTGAGTTTTTCTTCTTCCTCAATTATTTTTCCATCACTATTCGTGATTGCCATTCCTTCAAAAGGAGAAGTAATCTCAAAAAATAGTTTCTTTTGGTTTCTTTGTCCAAGGGAACCTTTTATACTGGTGGGAATCTTTGAGTATTCAGTATTAACTTTTAGAGA
>CAMBHH010000259.1 GCA_945866505.1 Flavobacterium psychrophilum | reverse complement strand
GAGGCCAAAAACAGTTCGAACCAAATGCAATACAATCATTTGTATCGAAAAAGTTGGTTGTTCGGAATGTTTGCCAAAACTATTCAAACCGCTTTGACATCCGAAAATTATCCAGAAAAGAATTTTGAAATAGAAGGTTACCAATTGGCGCCAAAAATCAGTTATTTGTTTTCCAAAAGCACTAGTTGGGATTTATTTTATGAATTGCAAAACAAAGAAAATCAAATTGGCCATTTTGAAACTTTATTACAAAGTAGATTTGGGACTTCTTTTACTTATGCAGGAGAGAAAAAATTTACGATGAACGGCGAAGTTTCTTTTTATCAAAATAAATACGTTGGTAATGAATTTTCATCAGTTGGTTTTCAAATGCTCGAAGGATTACAAACGGGACAAAACTTGACTTGGCGGCTACTTTTTCAGAAGAACTTAACCAATTTTCTGGATATCAATTTCAATTATCAAGGGAGAAAAAGTGAGACAAGTCAAGCCATTCACACTGGAAGTGTGCAATTGCGAGCTTATTTTTAGTTTAAATTAAAATTATTTTTTATCAATATTTTAAATTGTAATACAAATTTTATTAACTTTATTTCTTAAACTTAAAAATCAAATCAATATGAAAAAATTAATTCTATTATGTTTCCTTTTTGTTTTTTCAGGGTCTTTTTATGCCCAAGATTCAAAAACTAAAAGTGAACCAGTTAAAAAGGAAACAACCAAAAAGAAGTCTGGGTATGATTATGACAAAGATGTTCCTGTAAAATCTACCAAAAAAGAGGCAACTTCTAAATCAACTGCTACTAAAGAAACCGCAAAAAAAGAAACAACCAAAAAGAAATCAGGGTATGATTACGACAAAGAGGTTCCTGTAAAATCTACCAAAAAAGAGGTCTCATCTAAATCGCCAACAATAAAAGAAACGGATAAAAAAGCTACAAAAACAGAGAAAGCTAGCACTGAAAAAACGAAATCTACAGCAAAAAAAGCAGAACCAAAACTTAAAGAGTCGAACGAAAAAGCACCAAAAACTCCAGATAAGGTTACAGGTGAATACAATGGTAAAAAAGTGTATACAGGATCAAGAGGCGGAAAATATTATATTAATAAAAACGGAAATAAAACCTACATCCAAGACTAACTATTTCCCTGAAAACAACAAAAATGTCCAGAAATAAAATTTTGGACATTTTTTTTATACCTTAACTTAACAGTATAGTAATACTTGTAAAATTAGAATGACAATCGATTTCATATCTTTCGATTTTTAAATTGATTAAATATAATGACTTTCAATTCCCCTAGTAAAACTATTTTGATTGCCCCGTTAAACTGGGGTCTGGGTCACGCAACTCGTTGTATTCCAATAATTAAAGCCTTACAAGAAAATAATTACATTCCAATTATTGCTTCAGATGGAATTGCATTGGAATTATTGCAAAAAGAGTTTCCGTACGTGCAAACCCTAAGATTGCCTTCGTACAAAATTGAATATGCCAAAAACGGTAAAAATTTTAAATGGAAATTATTGAAAAATTTTCCAGAAATGATAAAAGCGATTTGGAAAGAGGAGAAAAAAGTCAGGAAATGGATTAAAAAATATGATATAGATGGCATTATTTCCGATAATAGGTTGGGCGTTTTTAGCAAAAAAATACCTTCCGTTTATATCACTCATCAATTGAATGTGATAACCGGAAACACCACTTGGTTTACCAGTATTTTGCATCAACATATCATAAAAAAACACAACGAATGCTGGGTTCCCGATTTAAAAGGAATTCCAAATTTGACAGGAAAATTAGGACATATTAATAGCGCTGATTTTAATCTGAAATACATTGGTCCACTGAGTCGGATGCAAAAAAAAGACGTCCCAAAAAAGTTTGATTTAATGATTATTTTGTCTGGACCGGAACCTCAGCGCGGATTATTGGAAGAAAAGTTAAAAGTGGAAATTCTTGGTTATAATGGAAATGTGGTTTTCATTAAAGGCATTATAGAAAAGGACCAAAAAAAGGAACAAATAGAAAATGTTACCTACTTTAATTTTATGAATAGTCGTCAGCTCGAACAAACTTTTAATGAAAGTGAAATTGTGCTTTGTCGCTCAGGGTATACCACAATTATGGATTTAGTAAAACTGGAGAAAAAAGCTTTTTTTATTCCAACTCCAGGTCAGTATGAACAAGAATATTTGGCCAAAAAACTAAAAGACGAAGGTCTCGTTCCATTTGCAAAACAAAAGGATTTCAGTATCGATGACTTAAAGGAAATAGAAAATTATAAAGGATTACCGCTGATAGAAACTCCAATTAATTGGACGAATTTATTTGAAGTTTTCGAAAAAAAACAGCAGGAATAATTAAAAATTATAACTTTCTTGTGGATTCTCTTTCTCTTAATTGAGTTTTGATAACCACAGTTTCATAGGGTAGATTTTCATCTTTAGATTCTAATCTATTAATCATAATTCTTGCAGCTTCTTCTCCAATTTCTACACCATATTGGCTCATAGTAGATAAACTTGGAGACAATCTTCTCGATGCCAAAATCCCATCGGCAAAGCCAATAATTGATAATTCTTCAGGTATTTTATATCCCTTTCTTTTTCCTATTCGTAATGCCAATACAGAATCATTTTCTACCAAAGCAAATATTCCGTCAATGGTGTTGTTATCAAAAACAACTTCTATTTTATTTTTCAAATCATCCTCAGAATCAGTACGAATAATCAAATTAGGATTTACGGGAATATTATTATTTTTCAATGCTTGCAAATACCCTTCTGTTCTTAATTTTCCTACGCTTAAGTTGTCGACAGAGGAAAACAAAGCAATATTTTTGCAACCCGTATTTATTAAATGTTGGGTAGCATTTAAAGCGGAATCAAAATCATCTACAATTACTTTGTCGCAAATCACTTCATCTGCAATGCGATCAAACATCACAATAGGAGTTCCTTCGTTTATAATTTCTTTAAAATGATTGTATTCTTGCAATTTTTGTGCTTCTTCAGATATTGACAAAATAAAGCCATCTATAGTACCATTACTCAACATATTCAAGGTATTCGATTCTTTTTTTAATGATTCGTTAGAGATACACATAATTACATTGTATCCGTTTTGATCGGCAATTTTTTCAATACCACTAAAAACTTTGGCAAAAAAGGAATCTAAAATATTTGGGATAATAACTCCAATAGTTCTCGTCTTTCTGTTTTTGAGGTTCAAACCAATTACGTTTGGTTTGTAGTTTTTAAGCTTTGCATATTCCTTTATTCTTGTTTTTGTCTGTTCGCTAATTTCAGGACTATCATTAAGTGCTTTTGAAACAGTAGAAACAGAAACGTTTAGTTCTTTGGAGATTTGTTTTAGAGTCGCTTTAGCTTTCATAGGTAAAATCAGTTTTAAAATGCTAAAGTAATAAAAAACCGCTTACCAGTAACTTTATGTGAATAGTTAATTAGCAATAAAAAGCATTATTTTTTAAAATTAGGGTATGGATTACCCTTTAATTTCTTCTATTCCTAGTTTTATGTTAATTTGGAAAGGAAGAATCGAGTTGAAAAGCAGTCTAAATTAAGGAAAGGAGTCAAATACGGAATCACCAAAAAAACAAATACATTATAGACTGATAATCAGAATAAAATAAAAATTAAAGACTATTTGGTTTTCAAAAAAATAATTGTACTTTTGCGCTCCCTTTATTGGGAATGGAATGTTTAATTAAAATAAATTATTGTGAACGCATTAAGCTACAAAACAGTATCGACAAGCAAAGCAACCGTATCCAAAGAATGGATTGTGGTAGACGCTGACG
>CAMBHH010000258.1 GCA_945866505.1 Flavobacterium psychrophilum | reverse complement strand
TTGAATGAATCTGAAAAAATGGTTGCGTTCTTCAAAGAAACAAGTGTAACCGTTGCTGAAACGAATCCAATTTTGGAATCAAAAGATACCGCATTAATTACCCAAGGGGATAAAATGTTTAAAGTGTTCACTCGTCCACAAATCGATTTGGAAGATATTATCAAATTTGAAAAGGTAGCAACTTATATTGCTGAAAACAGTTTGGATCAGGAAATTCTAGAACAAGCCGAAATTCAAGTTAAATATTCAGGATACATCGAAAAGGAAAGAAATAATGCCAACAAACTTACTCGTCTAGAAGATGTAAAAATACCTGAAAATTTCGATTATAACAAAATTAAATCCATGTCGATTGAAGCAAAACAGAAATTAAGCAAGATTCGTCCTGTCACCATTTCGCAAGCTTCTAGAATAAGCGGAGTGTCGCCAAGCGATGTTTCTGTACTGTTGATTTATATGGGAAGGTAAGATTTATGATTGCAGATATATGATTAACGATTTTTGATTTAAATCTTCAATCAAAAACCGTTAATCGACAATCTTAAATCATTTTGTTCCACGTGAAACTATTATTAAATTTATAAATAAATCTTTTGGTAACGGTGATGAACTGAATACTAAAAACTGACCTCTGAGCACTAAAAATGGACATTTCAAACAAAAAGCATTTTCTTACTGTAAAAGATTATTCTGTTTCCAAAGAAACTTTTGATTTATATCACGATGAAACTTTGGATATGTTAATCACACATCCTCAACCAAGTTTAGAAAATTTAGGTAAATATTACGAAAGTGAAGATTATATTTCACACACTGATAACAAACGTTCTTTGTTTGAAAAATTATACCATTTTATAAAAAGTATTGCTTTAAAGAATAAATTGAATTTGATTAATTCGCTTCAACCGAACAAAGGAAAAATTCTTGACATTGGAGCTGGAACTGGTGATTTTTTATCGGCAGCAAAAAATAACGGTTGGCAAACCACAGGAGTAGAGCCAAGTGACAGAGCCAAATCAATTGCAATAAAAAAAGGTGTTTCGTTTGTAGAAAAAACAAGTGAGTTGGAAAACCATTCTTTTGATGTCATTACGATGTGGCACGTATTGGAACACGTTCCAGATTTAGATAGACAAATCAAAGAATTGAAACGATTGTTGAAACCTTCAGGAACATTAATTATTGCCGTTCCTAATTTCAAATCTTTCGATGCAAACCATTACGGAAAATTTTGGGCCGCTTACGATGTGCCCATTCACTTTTGGCATTTTTCAAAAACAGCTATAAAATTACTTTTCGAAAAAGAAGAAATGAAATTAGAAAAAGTCTTGCCAATGAAATTTGATTCGTTTTATGTGAGCTTACTTTCTGAAAAATACAAATCAGGAAAAATGAATTTCGTTAGCGCCTTTTTTATAGGATTACAATCCAATTGGAAAGCAAAGAAGAGTTTGGAGTATTCTTCGCACATTTACGTCCTAAAAAACTATTAGAAATAGTTTTAAGCGCTTTAAAGCAACATTTTTGTTATTAAAACTATTATTTATTGTCTTTTTTAAGAAGAGCGATTAATTCAAAGTCAACAAAGTCAGTTTTTATCAAATAAAATGATCATTTCGAAAACCACAATAGCAAATCTTTATACTATAAATAGTTGTAGCATTTTTCAAACTTTACAACAATGCTACTTATTTTTTTATATTTTTGTTGCCAATCTTTAAAAATCACAAAAAAATTAATAATGAAATCAGCGATTCACGAATTACAAAAAACAAATAGTATAAAGATGAATAAAAAAATAGTAGTAGTTATTGCACTTGCAATTTCGATTGTTTCTTGCGATAAAAAAGCAGCAGATGTCAAAGAAGTAAAAACAGCTTATGTAGACACTTCGCTTTTAATGAAAGAATACACAGCCACAAAAGATCTTGATGCCAAGTATAAAGCAAAAGGAGAAGAAAAAGGAAGACAACTTCAAGCAGAAATAGATAGATTCAAACAGGAGGCTCAAAATTTTCAAGCACAAGCACAGGCAAACGGTCAAGCTTGGGCACAACAAAAAGGTGCTGAATTGCAAAGGAGAGAGCAACAATTAGCACAAGCGCAACAAGCACTTTCTCAACAATTACAACAAGAAGGCGGTACCGAAATGGATAGTTTGGTAACTAATGTGAAAAAAACCATAAAAGCGTATGGCAAAGAAAAGGGATATACGTACATTTATGGAACAGGAGATTCTAACGCCAGTATTTTATATGCAGAAGATAAATTAGACATCACCAAAGAAATGATCAAATTATTAAACGATAAATACAAAGCTCCTGCAGTAAAAGAAGAAGCTAAAAAATAATTTTTGAAATTAGTTTATTAAATGTCACGCAATTGCGTGACATTTTTTGTTAAATCAACAATAAAACAATAATTTAGCTTTTAAATTATACTCCAAATGCAAACCATTTCCGATGCTGCCGTTTATACCCTAAGATTTATCAATCAAACGCATCGCTCTATTTTCCTTACGGGAAAAGCAGGAACAGGAAAAACCACATTACTTCGTGAAATTATTCAAACCACCCATAAAAATTGTGTGGTGGTTGCGCCAACAGGAATTGCAGCTTTAAACGCTGGCGGAGTTACAATCCACTCGATGTTTCAGTTGCCTTTTGGCGGATTTATTCCCGACAATTCATCACCCCATTTTTCGGAAAACACCAAGTTCGAAACCAAAGCTACTTTACGTAGACACTTCAAAATGAGTGGCTTAAAAAAAGCGGTTATTCGAAATATGGAATTGCTCATCATTGACGAAGTGAGCATGCTTCGAGCCGATTTGTTAGACGCCATTGATTTTATGATGCAATCTGTTCGCAAAAAAAGCAGCCCATTTGGTGGAGTTCAAGTTTTATTTATTGGCGATTTATTGCAATTGCCACCCGTAATCCGAGAAGAAGAATGGCGCACTTTGAAGACCTATTACAAGGGAAAATTCTTTTTCCATTCGCACGTTATCCAGCAAAATCCACCTTTGTATATCGAATTATCGAAGATTTTTCGTCAAACCGATGATGTTTTTATTTCGATTTTGAACAATTTGAGAAACAATCAAATTTCTCCACAAGACATTCAGAATTTGAATCAATACGTAAATCCGAATTTCGATTTGAAAGCGAATAAAGGATATGTTACTCTAACAACTCATAATGCCAAAGCCGACGAAATGAACGCTCAAGCTTTAGAAGATTTGGAAGGAAAGTTGGTGATTTATAAACCTTCAATCGTGGGTGATTTTCCAGATAAAATATATCCTGTAGATGAAGAATTGAAATTAAAAGTAGGTGCGCAAGTGATGTTCGTGAAAAACGATTTGTCTTTTGATAAAAAGTATTTCAATGGCAAAATGGGTATCATCAAATCGCTTTCGAAAGAGGAGATTTTAGTTCATTTTCCCGAAGAAAATATTACTATCGAAGTCGAAAAATACGAATGGGAAAATATTCGCTACAAAGTCGATGAATTTACCAAAGAAATCGAAGAGGAGATTTTAGGAACATTTGTGCATTATCCAATCAAGTTGGCTTGGGCAATTACGGTGCATAAAAGCCAGGGATTAACCTTTGACAAAGCAGCACTCGATGTTTCGCAAGTTTTTCTTCCTGGACAAGCGTATGTAGCTTTATCGCGTTTACGTTCGTTAAGCGGCTTAATTTTGCTTTCTCCGCTCAGAATGAATGGTATTTCAAACGATCAAGACGTGATGGATTATTCGTTGAACAAAGCTTCGGAAGAATTGCTGAAAAACGCTTTGCATCTTGAAACCAAAAATTTCATCCATAACTATTTGATAA
>CAMBHH010000257.1 GCA_945866505.1 Flavobacterium psychrophilum | reverse complement strand
TGCTGGATGTTTTCTTCGGATAATTGTGAAATTTTATGCGTTCTATAGGTATCCTTTATAATAATAGGAATTTCAGGAAGTGTTTCTTCTTGAGTTTCTTTATTTTCTGCAATAATTTCTTTGGAAACTTTTTCAGAAGCTTGCTCTTTTTCTAATACAGCGTCAGCTCCAAGTTTATCTAAAATAATATGACGAATTACTTTTCCATTGGCTCCTTTTCCAATAATTCCTAAAACTTTCCCAACTAAAATACCTGCTTTTCCTTGGTCTCCAGCTTTGATATCATTGGCAACAGCCTCATTTTCCGAAATCACTTTAGCAATAACTTCTTGGATTTTATCTTCCGAAATCGTATTGTCTTCAAAGTACTTGTTGTAATCAAAAGTTCTGTCTTTTAAATAACCTGTAATCGCATTTTGAACTAAAACCGCAGTGATTTTTTCGGCTTTAAATAATTTAAAAATATCCGTTAAATGGGCAACACTATGAATATCAGCATAATCTTCAGCCTTAATATTGTTCGCCAAAGTTTTAGCAACAAACGAAGGATCTTTGATTTCATTATTGATCTCTACAAATGTTTGCGAACGCAGCTTGTCTGCTGTGAAAAATTTAGCGTCTTGAGGCAAAACTCCTCCATTAATTAAAATAGATTCCACTGCATAAGGCAAGGCGCTTGTGTCTACTTTTATCGCTTCAATTTCAGCTTTAATGTTTACAAAAGGTAAATCCGGCTCCGAAATAAATCGGTAATCTGCTTCAAATTCTTTTTTACGCATCACTTTGGTTTGCTTTAAATCAGCATCCCATAATACGGTAGTTTGGTCAGGACGAAACTCTTTGTGCTCTATAAAATAATTGAATTGTTTCTCTACTTCCTCTTTCAATGCTTCCACCATAAACTTAAACGAGTTCAAGTTTTTAATTTCCGTTCTTGGATTCAATTCATAACTGTGTTTTTTGCGCAAAGACACCGAAACATCCGATTTGAATTCTCCTTTTTCCAAATTTGCTTCAGAGATTCCTAAGTTTTGAACAATACGCTGAATGTATTGTGCGTAAGTAGAAGCATCTTCGATATTTCTGATGCAAGGTTCTGTAACAATTTCAATCAAAGGAACGCCGGCTTTGTTGAAATCGACTAAAGAAATTTTCTTTTCGTGCATCAATTTTGCAGCATCTTCTTCAATATGAACCTGAGTTAAATTCACAGTAAATTGAGTACCGTCATTTCGGTAACAAGAAACGTGTCCGTCAGGAATTATTGGATTGTGAAATTGCGTTATTTGAATATTTTTTGGATTATCAGGATATTCATAATGTTTTCTATCCCAAGAGATAATTTCATTACTAAAGGACGAATCCACTGCTTTTCCAAAGTAAATCGCTTTTGTAATCGCTTCTTTATTTATAGCAGGTAAAACGCCCATTTGTCCTGTACAAACCGAACAAATATTTTCGTTAGGTGTTTCTATTTCTTGATTTGGACAAGAACAAAACAACTTGGTTTTGGTATTCAATCGAACGTGTGTTTCAAGTCCGATTACCAATTCTAAATCGTGGGCTTTTAAAGCCGCAGTTAATTGTTCCAATTCCATTATATTGTATCTTTTAAGAAGTTTGCAAATTGCAACACTAATTCATCATTGTTTTTTGCTGCCGTAATTTGCAATCCAGTACTTGTTCCCTGAGGCACAGTTAAAGTAGGCAACTGTCCTAAGCTAAAACCAACCGTATAAGCATCTGACAAATACATCGCCAAAGGATCATTTAAACTATCTCCAATTTTTGGTGGAGCAGCTGGTGTAACTGGCGACAAAATAATTTCAACTTCTTTGAAATCTTTACTAAAGTTCTCTGAAATCTGATCTCTTAAAGCCAATCCTTTTAAATATATTTCATCCGAAAAACCTTGTGACAATACTTGGTTTCCACCAACAATTCTGCGTTTTGTTTCTTCTGAAAAATTTTCAGAACGAGTAACAGCGTAGGTTTCAATTAAATTCTCGGCTTCAATTCGGTTTCCGTAATTGGTGCCATCCAAACGAGATAAATTGGAAGCTGTTTCCGCCATTGCGAGCGTATAATAAGTCGAAACTAAAATATCCGATTTAAAAAAGTCTAATTCTTTTACTGCAATTCCTTTGGCTTTTATTTTTTCGATGCTTGCTAAAAAATCAGCTTTTATTTGACTGTCAATTGCATCACTTTCAATAAAGTTTTTGAAATAACCGATTGTTTTCACATCAGAAGTTGCAATAGCCTCTTCACTTATTTCTATTGAAGTAATTGAAGTTTGATCTTTTGGATCTTTTCCGCTCATTACGTTTAACACAATTCGGATATCTTCAATTGATTTTGCCAATGGTCCAACACAGTCTGTAGAAGATGCATAAGCCATAAGACCAAATCTGGAAATTCTGCCGTAAGTTGGTTTGAAACCATAAATATGATTGTACCCAGCAGGCTGACGAATAGAACCTCCCGTATCACCACCTATAGAAAATACGGTGTAGTCTTTTGCAACATTAACGGCAGATCCACCGCTTGAACCTCCAGCAACCAATGTTGCATCAATTGCGTTTTTTACAGCGCCAAAAATAGTGTTTTCGCTAGAAGAACCGTGACCAAAACTATCACAATTTTCTTTTACTAATGGAATTGCGCCTGCATCCATTAAATTTTGAATTGCAGTAGCCGTGTAAGGCGATTTATAATTTTTCAGCAACTCAGAACTTGCTGTAGTGTTTGTTCCTTGCAGCATATACACGTCTTTAATTCCAAAAGGAATTCCTTCTAACAAACCTATTGTTTCTCCGTTTGTAATTTTAGCATCTACTTTAGCCGCTAAATCTAGCGCCAAAGTATCTAACAAAGAATTTACCGAATTAAATGTATTATGTTTGAGTAAATCTAATTTTTCCTGTACCAAAGCGACACAAGTTATTTGTTTTGACGCCAATTGCTGGTGTATTTTTTTTATTTGAGAGTCCATTTTTTATCCTTCTATAACTTTAGCAACTACTAAAAAACCATTTTTCTTGTTCGGGAAGTTTTCCAAAATTATTTGTTTCTCAATAGCCGAACTCTCTATTACAACATCTTCTCTTAAATTATTTACAGACACACAATTACGATTGACATTATTTAAAGTAGTAGCATTTGATGGAATTGCATTTTTAATTACATCAAATAATTGATTCACGGACTCTGAGGGCTGTGCTCCTTTAATACTCGACAAGATGTCGACTGTCATTGTTTTGCTCATAATTTCGTTTCGTTTTAAAGTCAAACTTTTAAGGTGGCGAATTTACGAAAAAAAATATTAGGTAATCGGGGTTTTTTTGAAGGGTTTGATAGTATTTTGTGAAAGAATTGGATGTCTATCTACATAAATAAATCCATTACTATTAATGGAATAAGGATTAGTAAACCAAAAAATAAAAAAATTAGATAAGACCAATATAATTCAAGATTCGCATCATTTTTTAAATGTTCGGATAAATTGTTTCGTTTTTCGCCGAGAATAGGTCTTTTTTTTCCTTTATGAAAAAAAATATACATTAAATAGCTTACAAACAGAATAGTAAAAGGCAATAAATAAATCTCTATTTTCATATCATTTTTTTAATAAACTAAATAATCTCTTCAATTGCATACTTCGTTACATTAATCTCAAAAGAAAATCCCACTTCGTTCCCCATCAATTTATTCCCCAAAGGCGATTGCGGAGATAAAGCTATTACATTAATCCCATCTACAGCAATTTTAGGAAGTGCTGCACTTAAATACAAGTAAATTCCATTGGCTTTAACCAAACTTCCCACGATTATAGTTTTGGCAATTGTGTTGGAATCAATTTTGTCTAAAATCGCTTTTTGAGTTAA
>CAMBHH010000256.1 GCA_945866505.1 Flavobacterium psychrophilum | reverse complement strand
AAGATTGATTGGGGCCATGCAAGATGTCACGGAAAGGAAAAAACTAGAAGATGAATTAAAAATAAGTAATGAGCGCTTTTCTTATGCCAGCCAAGCCACCTTTGATGCAATCTGGGATTGGGATTTAACAACAGATAAGATTTCCGTAGGGTCGAATTTTACTGATATTTTTGGACATAAGGTTAAGCACAATGTGCTTTTGGGTTCGGAATGGGATAACCTTGTACATCAAGAGGACAAAAAACAGTGTGCTATTAATTTGAATACTGCTTTAGAAAATAAGGCCCTTGAAAAATGGTCAGATGAGTTCCGTTTTTTGAAATCAGACGGAACTTATGCCTTTGTTAATGACAAAGCGGTCATCATTAGAGATTACGAAGGCACTGCAATTCGAATGATTGGTGCGCTACAAGACATTAGCAAGAGGAAAAAACTAGAAGCTGAATTGAGGCAAAGCGAAGCTAAGTTTAAAGGAGCTTTCGAAAATTCACCAGTAGGAATGGCATTAATAAACGTAGAGGGTAAATATATTGAAGTCAACGATCGACTTTGTGAAATATTTGGGTATTCGAATCAAGAATTAAAGTCCTTGACCTTTCAAGAAATAACGTACGAGGAAGACCTAGAAATAGACTTAGGATATAAGCAAGATCTAGATTTAGGAAAGATATCGCACTTCAGTTCCGAGAAGATGTTTGTTACGAAAAACAAGGCTATTATTTGGACCTCTATTTCAGTTGCAATAGAAAGAATAAATAAAAATGAAATCTATTATATCGTGCAAGTTGTTGACATTAATGAAAGAAAAGAAATAGAACTACAAAACAAATTGTTAGTTGAGGAAAACAATAAAAACAGAAATATACAGCTTAATGAGGCTAGAAACATGTACCGTTTTCTAGCAGAAAACTCTGTTGATTTAATCTGTTTGCATAATTTAGATACTTCATTTCAATATATTTCTCCCTCTGTCAAAAACATCCTTGGATATACTCCTGAAGAAATGGAGGGTAAATCTCCTTTAGATTACGTTCATCCCGAAGATTTACAATACCTCAAAGATAATTATGCTAGTTATATGGAAGGAAAAATATATGAAACCATCATCACGCGATTTATAGACAAGGGAGGAAAGTATGTTTGGCTAGAAACAAAGGCCAATATTACTAAAGAAAAAGATACAATAACAGGATTTCAGTCTAGTAGTAGGGATGTAACCAGCAGGAAAGAAGAAGAAAGACTCATTGAAAAAACCTTAGCAAAAGAGAGAGAACTCAATGAATTGCGTTCGAATTTGGTCTCTACGGTTTCCCACGAATTTAGAACGCCAATGACCACCATCAGAACAAGTGCGGAACTGATTGCTATTTATCTCGAAGGGCAAACTTTTGAAAAAAAACCGCGTTTAGAAAAACAATTAATCACCATTACTGACGAAATTGACAGGATAGTTGACTTGATGAATTCTGTATTAACCATTTCAAAAGACGATGCGGGTAAAACTAAGTTCAACCCTATACAATTTGATTTAAAAGAACTATGCCTCAATGTGATTGAAACAAGTTTTACTAATCAACCTCATGGAAGTACCGTACAAACCTATTTTGAAGGTGATAACTTCCTTGTTTTTGCAGACATAAATCTGATGAAATACGCCATTTTCAATTTATTGAATAATGCTTTCAAATATTCACAAGGTTTTGGTGATGTAACTTTAAAACTTTCGGCATCAGCATCAACAGTAAGGGTACAAATTATCGATCAAGGTATTGGTATTCCTGCAGAAGATCAACAAAAATTATTCAATACTTTTTTTAGAGCAAGCAATACCGATGGAATCCAAGGAACAGGTTTAGGACTTTATATTGTCAAAACTTTTACCGAAAGAAATTCAGGAACTGTAAAATTAGAAAGTGTTTTAGGAAAAGGAACGACAATTACCTTAGAATTTCCTTTGGATAAACAATAAAGAAGAGTTTAGTTAGTGCTGATGTACTAGATTTTGAAAGTAAATAGCACTGCACGGAATTAATTGCATTGTTTAAAAGAATCACTCTTAAATAGCGAAGCAAAATACATCGCTTGAGATTCGTCTTTTGTAGATAGTGTTAATTTTTTAAAACCTTGGTTTTTTGTGTGAACATACAATTCGTAAGTATAAAACTCCAGCGATAGAGAAACTATAATGCATACTATAGTAATCACATAGGATGAAAAATGGTCCGTAAAATGGCCGTCAAAATAATAGTAATAATCAGATGTAATAGAATAAAATAGGAGTGTAAAAAACAAAAGAATACTATTTATGGATACATTTCTTTCTTTTTGAAGTCTCACCTTAGTAACTTCATTCAAATTAAAAACTTCCTCTCCTTTTTTAAATTTAATGACTACACGGTGATCATCTATTCCAAAAAATGGTTTTTGTAGCACATCAACCTCAATTTTATTTTCACCTTCTACAAGTAAATTCATAACTATTATGATATAGTATTCATTGAATCTTGCATAAAGCAGCCTATCAAAAACCTGAAAACTTTTTCCCCCGAAAAACCTAACGATAAGCTGCAATATGTCAAGATTAAAATAATGGTTAAAATGCAATGTGCTGAGGAGCGCCACAATTAAGAACTACAAAATTTAGTTTTTGTTTGAGGTTTTCGAATGATCGAAACCCATCAAAATCAAACCATCGGTATTTTATTAATCGCAAAAAACAGCTGCCTTTTAAAAAATGCTGTATTGTTTTTTTGCAGATGAAACTATTGCGTTGCGCTTCAAAATAAAGTACTATACTAGCCAGCTGCTATTCCGTCTTTTAAGCGTCTTTCCTTCTTAAAAATTCCGAAAAAACAAACACAGGATCTTCACCCGTTTCAATTAAATTAGTAAAGGACCACAAACAATCTTTCGTTAATTTATAATGAGTGTCAGCATCTATGTCTATTTCTCCAGGAAATAAGGAATAGGTTAATACATCCCTATCATAAATATATTCTACATAATTGTATTTCACATTGACCTTAACGACACCACGGCTTAATAATCCATTGAAATGGGAAGCTAAGACTAATATATCATTGGTGATTTCTTCATCAAAACGTTTTAGGATTGTTGATTTAAAGGTTAATCTACCGGATCTTACTGTATATTTGAAATCCACATAATTGGTGTCATCTACTTTGAACCCGCATTCAATATACTTCTCTTTATCAAATTGTCCAAAATTCCATCCAGAATTTTTATGAAACTTAATTAGTTCAAGCCATGCATAATGTGAAGCGTTTTTCGCGTTTAATACCCTATATATTCTTTTGAATTTGAATTTAATTTTGCGATATAAAATCCCTGTTTTTCTCATTATAATTTATTTAATGGCGGTAAAAAAAGACCACAAAAGAAATAAAACTGTTACTTTAACGATTATCATTTTTGCCTTAGCTTTCTAAATCTATTTACATAATTATAGTGCAATACACATTTGATATTGCATAAAGCAGCTTATGCGTTTCCCAAACCTTTTTCCTAAAACAGAACGATAAGCTGCAATATGTCATCATCTATAAACTATTACACAATAAAATTATACAGGTCCAATGAAAAAAAAAGCGATTTAATAAATCGCTTAAAAAAAATTACTCATAATTTAAAATGAATGCCAGAAACTAGTAAACAAATCCTAGTCAATACTGATGCTTGGTCGCACGATTACTCTTTTAGAGATTTTATATAATCGCTAGTAGTTTGACCTAAATATGATTTAAAACTTGTAGAAAAATATGAAAATGAGTTAAAACCTGTTTCCTCCACTAAAAACTGAATATTCCTTTCCCCTAAATCAATAAGTTTAATGGCATAATCTAATTTAAACTCTCTTATATATTGTGTAATACTCTTATTTGCTA
>CAMBHH010000255.1 GCA_945866505.1 Flavobacterium psychrophilum | reverse complement strand
AAACAGAACCAAAGTAAAAGTCGTGAAAAACAAAGTGGCTCCACCATTCAAAGTCGCCGAATTTGATATTATGTATGGCGAAGGAATTTCGAAAACCGGTGAAATTTTAGATTTAGCCGTTGAATTTGAAATCATCAAAAAAGCGGGTTCTTGGTTTAGTTATGGTGAGACCAAATTAGGACAAGGTCGTGATGCAGTTAAATCCTTAATTAAAGATAACCCAGAATTAGCCGATGAGTTGGAAGAAAAAATCAAGGCTAAGATTAAAGAAAATAATGCTTAAAATTAGAAAAGAGTCTCCAAAGTGAGGCTCTTTTTTTGTTTAAATTAAATTTTCAGGAGAATATCAAAAATTGGATAAATTATTTCATGAAAATTGAATTTTGTAAGAATTTATTTTTAATTTAGACCTCTAATTTTAAACCTACTAATTTATGAAAACCCCCAATCCCCCAATTTCCAATCCCCTAACCCAAAATTTAAGCTTTAAGTATTGTTTAGTTGCTTTGCTTTTAATGCTTTTCTCTTGCAGCCACGAAGATACTGCGGTATTAAATCCAACCGCGGCCATTACCAATAAACTAAAAAAAGAGCTGAAACTGGATCAATTTAAAAATCAAAATTTTGCTAAGAATTTAATTGTAAATTGGGAAAGTATAAAGAAAACAGAAAAAGATGGTTTTGAAATTTATGAAGTTGAGATCAAAGAAAAAAATCCAACCCTCATCAAATCCAATTTATTTCAAAGCGAATTAAAATACGTATTGATTAGCATTAAAAAAGAAAATCACATTTACTCTTATTTAATTGAAATCTATTCGGGTTTAAAACATCCTTTATATGATAATTCTATCCAAAAAATAGATGGCTTTACTGGTACACTTAATGCTTATGAATTGTCCGGAAAGCAAATAGACCAGTTAGTTGTGAATAAAGGAAAAAGTTTAAATCCATCTAAAAATAATGCTCTAAGATCTCTAAACGAAGTCATTAATCGCTTTCATATAGAAAATACGATGGCAGCTCGGGTACCTGTATGTTATCTTACAGAGCATGTCTATGTTACTTATTCAACATATACAGATCATTATTACTATATAACAGCCGCTACGGGAACTACCTATAAAACCTACTCCTATACCACAATTACATCTTACACCGTAGATGAACCAATGACTGTGCCTTGCGGCCAATCTGAAAGTTCTTATGAAACCTATAAGTATGTAACTATTAGAAGTGAAATTATCGAAAATGTTTCAACCGCTATTGAATATAATATTGATGACACTCTCCTAGATCCTTGTCTAAAAGGAATAATGGCTCAATTAAAAAAAGCAACAAATAATGATATTGCCAAAATATTGATAAAGTTAGGAGCGAATAATATGTATACAGTGAGTATGGTAATGAAGCCAGCAGGCACTTATGCTGAAACTCAAAAAATTTCTGCATATAATTATGAGATTCGAGTTGACCGTAGTAGAAATACAAATGCTACAACATTATTTAAAGCCACTGCATTAGTTCACGAAGTAATTCATTCTTATTTTTTGAGTCTTGTGGATGATTACAAATATACCCCATCAACTGGATTACCATCTTTTCCTGAACTATTTGAAGCTTATGTTAAAAAAGAGTACCCAACTAGCTCAGACAAGCAAGATGCTCAACATTTGGCAATGGCCAATAGATATGTAGATGCTATGGCAGCAGCATTGCAAGAATATGATGCTAACTACACGATACCCTACCAAGTTTATCAAGATTTGGCGTGGGGGACATTATCTAAAGCCCCCATATTTGAGAAGACGTTTCCTTCTGGGAGTGCTAATAATATCAGAATTACAAATAGATATGGAGCAGAATCTTCAGGTCGTGTAGTAGGCCAAGGTACTCCAAACCAGCAAACCCCAGTCGGTAAACCTTGTAAGTAAACTTTAAGAAGATGAAAAACTATTTATTTTATACAACTGTAATTTTTTTATTTGCATTTAATTTTTCAAATAGGTTATTTGCACAATTATCAAATGAAAAACACAAAGCACTTAACGATTATTTAGAAACAATTATAAAAGACACTACCCAAATTGTGTTTGTAGCTAAAGAAAAAATTAACTCCAATGAAACATTAAAGATATTTGGATTAAACGATTTAATGATTATTGATTCAAAAGGAAATGGCAAAGGAGATTATAATCTATACAAAAAGAAAGATTTCAAAAAGATGAAGGAAGAGTATAAAGATAGATGTTTGCCAGGTAAGAGAATTTGGTGTAACGAGGATCTGTGGTCGAAAGATAGCTTTAGATATAAAAAAGTTATTTTAGAAAGCATGAATACTAATAAAGAAATAGAAATTATTCTTGACAAGTATAATAGAGTGGACATTGATGTTTATGGGTTTTCTGAACCTATTTATTATCAAGACAAAAAATATTTGATGTTTACAGTGATAAAATCTCATTTAGCAGGTTATAGTTTGTTTATAATAATAATGAAAAAAATTAAAGATAAATGGATTATCGCATATAAGGGGGAAAATCCAAACATCATTAATTAAGGTTTTGTCTTATAAATAATGTAATTACAAGAACTGAACTTGCTGCGCTTTTGGCTAGTAGATTAATAAATTAACTTCTAATATTCATGGCGGATTTTTTAACACCACCACAAAATTAAGAAGAAAGTTCCAGATGAAACATATAAATTTTATAATAGTCGTCTTTATACTTTTGATAAGTTGTGCATCTAAATCTGATAAAAGAATAGTTGTATTTATTAATCCAATCAGTAAGATTAATGACACACTCAGAGAAAAGTATGCGGTAGTCAATGATTTTTTAGACACAAAAATTAAAGATCATTCTAAAAAAATTATGATTCGTAGCAAAAAAATCAATACTAATATGACCTTACGTATTCTTAGATTAAATGATATTTATGTTTTGGATTCAATAGACAGCAAAAAAAATCAGGAAGATAAAACATTCTATAAAGAAGCAGACTGGGAAATAGCTAGAAAAAAATATAGCAAAAACTCGGTAACAGAAATAGAAAATGCAACTTTCAATGGAGGAGAATGTTGCTGGGTTGCAGAAAATTTTAATTATAAAAATTTCATTTTTGAAGAATTAGATTTTGGCACACTAGCTTATGAAAAAAAGTACTTTAATGGTTTAAATGAATATGGGTATGAGTTTGAAGACTTTTACATTTCGGAGCCTATTTATTATCAAAACAAGGAATATCTTATTTTTACTTTTTCTCATGAAATGGTATTTCCTCCTCTTGAAATTAGTACAAATATTATAATATATAAAAAGAAAAATGGCAAATGGGTTCAAACTCATATAGGAATGCCAAATTGGATTAGTTGAAATTGCAAAGATCAAAGAAAATAATGCGTAATGGTTTTTAAGAAAATTAGTAAATGCTCGGATATATTTTATTCGAGCATTTTTTTGTAATTTTATTTGACGACAGCAATAGAAAGATAATTTTTTTGAATAATGACGCAACCTTTTTAATTCCTCTTCATCTTATGTAAAATGTAAAGAATTTATTAATCTTAATAATCAAAAAAAATGAAAAAAATCGTATTATTTTTAGTTGTAATTACCTCTTTTTTAAGCTGTAGTCTAGATAATGATAGTCCGACTTATACTTATCAAGTTCTACCTATTGATAGTTATGTTGTGCCTGCTAGTTTTAATTTAGGAAAAACCTATGAAATAAAACTGAAGTATCAGAAACCAACTTCGTGTCATATTTATCAAGGAATTTATTATGATAAAAACTTAAATATCAGAACAATTGCTGTGCAAACTGCCGTACAAAACAATCAAGTTTGTACACTAGAAATTCCGCCTTTATCAGAAGTTTCATTTAACTTTTTCGTTACCAATACTGGTTC
>CAMBHH010000254.1 GCA_945866505.1 Flavobacterium psychrophilum | reverse complement strand
ACAATTTGGACAAAAAATATGCTTTTATGTTTTTTTACCAAACCAAAGACCGATTGACTTACGAGGAAATCAACACCAAAACCATTCAACTCTTTGAAAAATTTGTTTCACAATTGAAAAACGAGGAATAAATAGCTTTGTTTTTTTTCAACAGTTATATTGATGAATATTTCCTATTTTAGTGCTCTAAAACTAAGCCAATCATAAAAATGACTTCTCTTTTCAAAAAAAAATACATTCTCCCTATTATAGCTTCGGCGTTTTTGTTTGTAAGCGCTAGTTTCAAAGACGATTTTTTTGAAATTGCCAAACAAATCGAAATATTCACAACCCTTTTCAAAGAGTTGAACAAAAACTATGTCGATGAGACCAATCCGGGCGATTTAATGGACAAATCCATCAAAGGAATGTTGGCCAGCCTTGATCCTTACACTGTGTATTTTAACGAGCAAGATGTAGTTAAATTCAAAATTAACAATACAGGTGAGTACACCGGAATTGGCGCTATGATTTCTCGGAAAAATGATAGATTAATTATTCGAGAAACTTACAAAAATTTTGCTGCTGACAAAGCCGGTTTAAAAGCGGGGGACGAGGTAATTCAAATAGGGGATATACTTTTGTCTGATTTCAAGGACGATGCTTCACAACTTTTTAGAGGCGCCAAAAACACCAAAATCGAAGTCAAATACATTCGTCAAGGCAAAACCAATACCGCTCAAATCGTTTTGGACGAAGTAGAAGTCAAATCGGTACCGTTTTTTGGGAAAATAGACGATAAAACAGGGTATATTGTTTTGGC
The DNA here is from genome assembly GCA_945866505.1 of Flavobacterium psychrophilum. GTDB lineage: Bacteria > Bacteroidota > Bacteroidia > Flavobacteriales > Flavobacteriaceae > Flavobacterium > Flavobacterium psychrophilum_H. The sequence continues at coordinate 3,111 of CAMBHH010000254.1, read as the reverse complement.
GCGTTTCAATCAAAAAGCGTCTTATGAAACCAAACAAGCCTTGGAACAATTAAAAAAAGAAGGAGCTGAACGAATTGTTTTGGATTTAAGAGGAAATCCCGGAGGATTGTTGAATGAAGCGGTTAATATTTGTAATTTATTTGTTGCCAAAAACGAAGTTATTGTGACTACAAAATCAAGAATCGAGAAACACAACAACACCTATAAAACTTCGAAGGAGCCGGTAGATACTGAAATTCCTTTGGCTATTTTGGTTAATGGAAAAAGTGCGTCGGCATCTGAAATTGTTTCGGGAGCTTTGCAAGACTTAGATCGCGCAGTCATTATTGGCAGCCGAAGTTTCGGAAAAGGATTGGTGCAAAAACCAGTTGACTTAACTTATGGAACACAGCTAAAAGTAACCATTTCGCGGTATTATACACCCTCAGGAAGATGCATTCAAGCATTAAATTATTCTAACAAAGATAAAAATGGTGTTGCCACAAAAACCGAAGCCAAGAATTATACAGCTTTCAAAACCCGAAAAGGTAGAACCGTTTATGATGGCGGTGGCATTCTACCCGACATCGAATTGGAAGAAACTAAGTTGAGTCCAATATCTGAAGCTTTACAAAAAAATGGTGGGATTTTTAATTATGTGACTGCGTATTATTACAAAAATCCGAATTTTGGAAATCAAATTCCGACGTTCTCTGATGCTGATTTTCTAAATTTTAAACAATTTTTAAAAGCTGAAAAGTTCTCCTTTGACACCGAAACAGAATTGGCTTTGAAAAACACATTGGCGGTAGCCAAAAAAGAAAAAATTGACGAAAGTATTACCGCTGAATACCAACAATTGCTTACCGCACTTCAAAAAAGTGAAGAAAATTTATTGGACAAAAACAAAGCAGAAATCAAAAATTTAATTGTGGACGAAATCATTAAACGCTATCAATATCAGGAAGGTTTGTACCAATATTATTTACAAAACAATTCGGAAATTAAGAAAGCCACCAACGTTTTGAATTCTAGTTCGCAATATAAAAGTATCTTAAAAATGTGATGAAAAAGGGGTTTCAAATACTTGTTCTCTTTTATTTTAGCTGTCTTTCAGCTCAAGAAAATAGTGTTCAATCCGTATATTTTGAATTTGATAAATTCATTTTAGATCAAAGTGAATTGTCTAAAATTATTAAAATTATCCACTCGGCTGATCTTTCAAAATTTGAAGCCATTCAGCTTTATGGTTATTGTGACGATAGAGGAGGAGTTGATTACAACGATGAATTGTCAAAGAAGAGAGTAAAAGCTGTTCAGAAAGTTCTAATTTCCAACGGTATCCCAATAAATAAAATTTTTGTTTGCGAAGGTCGAGGAAAAGTTATTTTGAATAAAGATACAATGCAAAATTTAAAAGAAATTCGGAACAAAAATCGGCGCGTAGATTTATTTTTTGTTACAAAAGCAACCTATCGTTCCTTTCCGGAAAATCCAAAAGTGGGCGACAATATTATTTTAGACCGAGTTACATTTGATATGGGTTCAAGTGCACTTTCTTTTAATGCAAAAAAAGAATTAGACCGAATCGTTCCTTTATTAAAGAAACATTCAACACTACGTTTTGAAATAAAAGGTCACGTTTGTTGCACTTCAAACAAATTTGCTGATGCGATTGATGAGGAAACCCAAGACAGAGATCTTTCAGGAAATAGAGCTAAAAATGTTTTTATGTATCTCCGCTCGAAAGGAATAAGTCCTTACAGAATGTCGTACAAAGGTTATGGGAACCGTTTTCCACTAGGAAAAGAAGAATCTCAAGATAGACGAGTGGAACTTTATATTACCCAGTTATAAAAAACTAGAACTACTCCCTTTTCATCTCAATATGCGGAATATCATCTTCTAAATACATTTCGCTGGTTTGCACGAATCCGTGACTTTCATAGAATTTTTTAAGGTATAATTGAGCACCAATAGTAATTTTGCTTTCGCCAAAATGCAATTGAATTCCAGATATTGCTTCACGCATCAGGTTATGACCCCATTTTCTGTCTCGATAGTTGGCATTGACCACCACTCTTCCTATCGAAGCATTTTCAAAAGAAATTCCTGGCTTGAAAAGTCTAGAATACGCCACGATTTTACCTTCGAATTCACCCAAAAGATGCAATCCCTTTTTGTCTTTTCCGTCAAGATCAAGATAAACGCAGTTTTGTTCGACCACAAAAATTTCACTTCTCAATCTCAAAATATCATAAAGCTCGTTTACCGAAAGGTCTTCGAAAGACTTTATTTTCCAATGTATTTCCATATTTATTCTTTTTATTTTAAAATAACAACAGATTTTATAATAGACTCTAATTCGTGCATTAAATCCCGCTCCTTTTTAGATGGAGAATAGCAAAATCCCTCCAAAATCAGCATTCGATTGTTTACCTCATCTACAATGGCATAATTGACAAATGAACCAGACATAAAATCATTTTTCAACTCCCAAGTCCCCTTAGTTTCATAGGTTTCTTTGCCGTTTAGCTTTAATTTAAAAAGATATGGCGAATATCCTTCTTCGGTAATCATTGGTGTGTTTAGTTCGGTGCCGCTAATGTATAAATTGCCGATAGAATCTCGTATTCTGATGATATTGCTAATAATATTAGCTTTATTTTTAATCGACTTTATGGGAACTTCATATATCAAAAGACTAGTGTTTCCGCTAATGATTTCCCTTTTCAACCAAAGAAATTTATTTTTTTGAAGTGCGTACGAATATCCGATTGGAACTTCTAAAGTAATTTGAAATTTATTTCTAATAATTATCGGATTAATCAAGGATTGTCTGCTAATTCTTTGGCTTTCTGCAATTTCCGTTTCCTTTATTATTTGAATGATTTGAGGTGTGTTTTTTTCGATGATTTCAAGAATGTCTCCATTAGTTTTACCAGAAATATGAAACACATTCTGCGGAGAAGCATATTGATTTTTTTGTCTTTCGAATTGGGTTTTATTCTCTTTTTTCACCACTATAATCGTCCGACTATCGGTCATAAATCCCTCCATAAGTTTGAGCGGATATTGATTTATGGTAAAAAGAGGTTCTTCTTGAGGCAAGCCAATAACTGGTGAAGCAAA
>CAMBHH010000253.1 GCA_945866505.1 Flavobacterium psychrophilum | reverse complement strand
TGGAAGGAATTGATAGGTTATTTTGAAACAATTGAATTGGATAGTTTGACGACTTTAAAAGCACCAACCCAGAAACGTTTTCACGATGGAGCGGCCATTGCCAATTTGAAAATTACATATAAAGAAAAAGTCTATCAAACGGAGGCTTTTGACCACGGTGTTCCGCCGGAAACCATTAAAAAACTAGTTGATAAAATAAATACCTTTGCTAAAAAAGGATAATACTGAAATAAATTCAGCATCATATGAACATTAAAGAAATACAAGACGGAATCATAGACGAGTTTTCGATGTTTGACGATTGGATGCAACGCTATGAATACATTATAGATTTGGGCAAAAATCTGCCTTTAATCAAAGAAGAATTCAAAACTGACGACAATATTATAAAAGGATGTCAATCGAAAGTTTGGTTAAAAGGGGAACAAAACGACGACAAAATAGTCTTCACCGCCGATAGCGATGCCATTTTAACCAAAGGAATTATTGCGATATTGATTCGGGTTTTTTCGAACCAAAAATCTTCGGATATTTTGAATGCCGATATGGATTTTATTGACGAAATTGGTTTGAAAGAACATTTATCACCCACACGAGCCAACGGATTGGTTTCGATGATCAAAAATATAAAAATGTATGCCTTGGCATTCGATGCAAAAAAATGATTGTCTAACCATATAAGGCATTTAAGGTCATTTAATTGAAAGTAGAAATTAATTGGGATTTTAAATTATGACAAAAACATATCTGAAAAATTTGATTTATCAGGTTAATGGTTGTGCTATAGAAGTTCACAAACATCTTGGACCTGGCCTTTTAGAAAGTGTTTATCATAGTTGTTTGAAAAAAGAATTAACAATCAGAGGATTTGATTTTCAAACAGAGTTAATAATTCCAATAAATTATAAAGGAATAGAAGTTGAGGCAGGTTTGAGATGTGACTTGTTTGTAGAAAAAACTTTGGTTGTAGAATTAAAATCTGTAGAAAAAGTTTTACCTATTCACGAAGCTCAACTTTTAACGTATATGAAACTTTTAGAAGTTCCAATAGGGTTAATCATTAATTTCAACGTAACTCATATTTTTAAAGAAGGACAAAAATCTTATGTCAATGAATTATATAGGTATTTAGAAGAATAAAAAATCAACCATATAAGGCATTTAAGGTCATATAAATCGGGATTATAAATAAAAACATCAAAACAATTCTATTTAATTATATATTTGAAAATGTTTGAAGTTTTTAACTAAGTTCGTAATTAAAAGAATTTACAAAACCTTAAATGACCTTAAATGCCTTATATGGTTAAAAAAACAAAACCTTAAATTGTAATCAGGTTAAAACAAAAAAAAAATATGGAAACAAAAATAGACACCAACCAATTAGGAGAACAAATCGTAGCGAAACTAAAAACTATTTACGATCCGGAGATTCCTGTCGATATTTACGAATTAGGATTGATTTATGACGTTATGGTCAGCACTGATTTTGAAGTAAAAATCTTGATGACGTTAACTTCTCCAAACTGTCCCGTGGCCGAAAGTTTGCCACGAGAAGTAGAAGAAAAAATAAAATCAATCGAACACATCAAAGGTGCCGAAGTAGAAATTACTTTCGATCCGCCTTGGAATAAAGATTTGATGAGTGAAGAAGCAAAATTAGAATTAGGAATGCTTTAACAGTTAATTTGTTTGTAGTTTATGGTTTGTTGTTCTGAACTACAAACTATAAACCACAAACCATAAACTTTTTAAAATGGAAATTGTAAATAAAGTAGCCATTAGCGCTTTGGAAGTATTCGATCTTGAAGATTATTATCCAAAGGGAATTCGTGTGCAAATTGATATTTCGCAATGGTTTTTGGAAGGTTTTTTGTTGAAAGAAAAGGACTTTCGAGCACATTTACAACAACACGATTGGTCACAATACCAAGACCAATATGTAGCCATTCATTGCAGTACCGACGCTATCTTCCCGGCTTGGGCTTCTATTTTGGTGGCAATTCAATTGGCTCCTTTTGCCAAGAAAATAGTCAACGGAACGATTGAAGATTTGGATTCAGCTTTGTATGAAGAATTGCTTCCTAAAATTGATTATTCAGCTTATGAAAAAAAGCCCGTAATTATAAAAGGCTGTTCGAAAAAACCAGTTCCGATGCGTGCTTATATATTGGCTGCGCATTATTTACAGCCTTTTGCTAGAAGCATTATGTATGGAGAAGCTTGCTCGGCGGTACCTTTATATAAAGCAGTAAAAAAGTAAATCCTTGGTTCAAATAATAATAAGTCGTTTTTGAAGTTTTTGAAGAGTTTTATTATATTTGTTTTTCTAACTCAAAAACTCAACAATGAAAAAACTGCTACTTTGCGTCACTTTTTTAGCTTCAACTGCATTTCTTCAAGCTCAAACTACCGAGAAAGATTTAATCAAAAAATCGGAAGATGCTGTAAAAGTAATCACGGACACCACGTCAAATGGGTGGTCAAGAAAAGGAACTGTTACCTTTTTGTTCAATCAAGCTAATTTTAACAACTGGATTGCTGGAGGAGAAAGTAACCTTTCTGGTACTTTAGGACTCAATTATGAAATTCATTACAAGGCTGACAACACCACTTGGGACAATAGAATTCTTGCTAATTATGGATTAATCCGTACTGATAATGCAGAGTTTAATAAAAAATCGGATGACCGTTTGGAACTCAATTCGATTTACGGAAAAAGAGCCAAAGGTAATTGGTATTATTCCTTTATATTAAACTTTAGAACCCAATTTACAACGGGATATATCTACGGTAAAAACAGCAGCGGAGCCGAAAGCAGAGTAGAAAACACTGGGTTTTTCTCTCCTGCCTATCTTACTTTCGGACCTGGTGTCTATTACAAGAAAAACGATAATTTCAAATTAAATTTTGCGCCTCTAACCTCAAAAATGACTTTTGTAGATAGTTTTTATACCTCGCTACCAAGTTATGTAGATGGAAGTTATTTTGGAGTAGATGCTAGCAAAACCTTACGATATGAACTTGGTTTTTATGCTTCAGGCTATTACAAATTTAATATCATGAAAAACGTTTCGGCAGAAAACTTCTTGAATTTATATTCTAATTATTTGGAAGACCCAGAAAATGTGGACATCGATTATCAAATTAATATTGTGATGACCGTCAATAAAACTTTGTCGGCAAATTTCACTTTTCAAACCATCTACGACGACAATGCTTTTCAAGGTTTTCAAACCAGACAAGTTTTTGGTTTAGGAGTTAATTACGGATTCTAAAATCTATATTTTTACTATAAATCCCTTTTGAAGTAATATTTCAAAAGGGATTTTGGTTTTTTCTGCGGTATTGGTTTCGCCTTTCCGTAAATATTCATCAAAATTATCCATTGTTCGTTTTTTTAAATTTGAACTCCACGATTCCATCTTGTAATTCGCAATAGTCCAAAAGTTGCGCGACTTCGGGATCGTCGAGTAGGGAAGGGTTGGTTTTGAATATTTCTCTAGTGGATTTCATAATCAATGGCAATTTCAATTTCAAAAATCAATTTCAATTAACTGAATTTTTAAGTTAAATATCATAAAAAAACTTTTGTCTATAATTCTGTTCAACACGGGGTTCGTTGTTAGGGTTGCAGCCGCAACGAACCCCTAGCTGTTTGGCTACTGTTATTATTACCAGTCATTCTTTTTAGTTTCTGATTTTATTCCTAAAATGTATTGCTTCAATTTTGTATTTAAACTATTAATTAAGTTTTCTACCCCACTAACAGTGTCTTTTAACCCAGATTACGCATTAGAAAAAAACAACTAAATTTGAGTTCAAAATCCTAATGCGTAGCATTAGAAAAATCAACACTATGGAATTCGATGTATCCTTTACCAATAAAGAGATTACGCCTTGGGGCGGTATGGTTTTTTTGAAG
>CAMBHH010000252.1 GCA_945866505.1 Flavobacterium psychrophilum | reverse complement strand
GAGTGGCCAATTGCAGAGAAATATATCACTAGAGAGGAAGGTACCGGCAAAGCTTTGGGAGTTATGGGTTTAGTTCGAAAATTCCAACCCGATTTAATTGTAAATGAGCGTTTGTCTTGGATAGGAGATGTTCACGCAGAAGAAGGTGGCAGCGCAACATCTGGTGACATTCGATATGAGCAAAATGGTGAAAAATGTGTTAGTCTTCAAAAGGGAGGTTGGGGTTATAGACCCAACGGAAAAGTATTCAGCTTTAATGAAGTAGCTGTATTTTTATCCAACTGCGTGGTTCGAAATATTAATTTGCTTTTGAACGTTGCGCCTGACAGAGAAGGTGTTATACCACAAAACCAGCAAGAAGTACTTTTGCAAACGGGTAATTGGCTTTCGAAAGTGGGCGATGGAATATATGGCACAAGAGGTGGGCCATGGCAGCCGCTTTTTGGTGAGTATGGCTTTACATTTAAAGAAAATAAAATTTATTGTCATATTTATCAAGGGTACCGAGATTTTAAAACGGGAACCTTTACAACCCAATCCATAGGTAAAAATAAAGTGAGTAAGGTGGTTAATCTATATGACGGTAAAGAACTTAAATTTTCGAAAAATAAAAACAATACTTTGACCGTAAGTGGGGTTGATTATACACTAAACCCGGCAACCACAATTCTAGAAATAACTTTAACGAAGGCAGTGTATAAATAAAAGTTGTGTTGGAAGTTAACATTAACTGATTACAACGTTTCAGTTTCTGTGAAAGACGGAACGGTTGTTTTGAGTTGCGATAAAATCAATAAGGACAATCCTTTAACAGTTATTAAATTGAAATTGTAGAAAGATAAAAGATTGATTTTCAAATTTTTGAACGATCAAACTTTTTAACAAAATGCTAAATTTTTAAAGTAAAGTATTATATTTTTTATTGGTTATCCTGAAAATTCGCTTGTGAATTTGTGTTTAATGTTTAAATTCGCACTTACAATCTTAAAAAAATTAAAACACACAATCATTGCAAGAAATGAAAGTAAAAAATTGGTACTTTTTCATTCTGCTTATCCTTTTTATTCACACCGTTTCAGCTCAAAAAGCTTCAATAAAAGGTACGATTTTAGAGAGTCAAACTGGGGAGCCTGTTGAATATGCTAGCGTTGAATTACTAAATCCCATTGATAATTCTGTTGAATCAGTCGAGGCGTCCAATAAAAATGGGAGTTTTACTATCAAAAATATCAAACCGGGAAATTATAAACTCAAAATTTACTTTATTGGCTATAAAGAACAACTATTAGAAAATATCAAAGTCGAAAAAAACCAAAACATTCAATTGGAAGTCATAAAATTAAAAGCTAGTAATCAAGCTTTGGATGAGGTGGTTGTTACCAATAAAAAAGTAAATTCCTCCAATAAAATTGACAAACAGCAATACAAAGCCAGCCAATTTGAAACCGCCAAAGGAGGCTCTGCCATTGACATTATTAAGAATCTACCTTCCGTTACTGTTAATGGTGAAGGTCAAATAAGTATGCGAGGTTCCAACGGTTTTATGGTTTTGGTCAACGGCAAACCCGTTTTGACCGATGCAGCGACCATCCTGAGTCAATTGCCCGCCAATACGATTCAAAATATAGAATTGATTACGTCACCTTCGGCAAAATACGATCCTGACGGAAAAGGCGGTATCATCAATATTGTCACTACCAAAGTCAGTACCGACGGTTTTGCACTTTCCGCCAATGCAATGGGAGGATTACCCAGCACCAACGATTATGATAATTTGGAGAAACCACAACGGTTTGGCACTGATATTACAGCCAACTACAAAAAAAACAAAATAGACCTTTCGGTTACAGCCAATTATCAACGAAATGACAACAACGGTTATCGAGAAGGCGATGTTTTTACTAAAGATTTTGATGCCAATACCATTACCCGTTTTCCATCCAATGGCGAAAGAAGTTTTGACAAGCACAATTATTCCTTAAAAACTGCCTTACTTTACACTGCCAATAAAAACACTGCTTTCAATTTTGGGTTTTATCTCGGTAAGAAATTCCAAGCGCGAAGAGCCGATTTGGTATACCATAATAGCACTTCCAACTTGACCACAGATGCCATTCTGAGTACCTTTCAGTATTTCAATTCAAATGTCCAAACCAAGGAAGGAAAGTTCACTTTGGCCAATTTTGATTACACGCATACTTTTAAAAGCGAAGCCACTTTGACCGCTTCGACACTTTATGAACACGCCAATTTGTATGGAAATACCATCAATTTGAATATGGATTATCCTGCCAAAACAAACGTTTTTCAAGAAGTGAACAATCCTTATAAAAATCCAATTTCCGGTTTTCGTTTCAAATTAGACTATGCCATTGCTATTGGAAAAGGAAAATTAGAAAGTGGCTACCAATACCGAAATGACAAACAAGATGGAACTTTTGGTTATACCATCAATCCAGAACCCATTCCAGCAGTGGATAATTCCCAATTTAGAGGAACCGCCAAAACCAACAATCACATCAATTCGGTTTATTCACAGTATTCAGGAAAGTCAGAAAAACTCAACTATGTGGCGGGTCTGCGCTATGAATATGCCCAAAGGGAAGTGATTTTATCCACAGACGTGAATCCGCATCTTTTGAATTTCAGCAATCTTTTTCCATCGGCTAATTTGTTTTACACTTTCAATGATTTCTGGAATGTAAAGGCGGGTTACAGCAAAAGAGTGCAACGCAACAATAACTCCGAATTAAACCCAATTCCAGAACGAGAACACTCGGAAACACTAGAACAAGGAGATCCTGATTTGTTGCCGCAATTCGTCGATTTGGCTGAAATGGGAATAAACCATACCTTCAAAAAAGGAACGTTTTTTAGCACCTTGTATTATCAAAATATCAAAAGCCCGATTCAAAGAGTCAACAGTGTTTACAACGATACAATTTTGAATCGGGTTTATACCAATGCCGAAAGAGCGAGGCTTTTTGGCTTGGAATTGGGAACCAATCTAAAGCCCAAAAAATGGATGTCTTTGTACTTTGGAGCTAATGTTTACAATTATAAAATTAATGGGGATTTGGATGTTTTGGGAGAAACATCCAAAGTCAATAATTCGGAATGGGTGTATTCATTGAATGCCAATAGTACTTTCAATTTAGATAAAAGTTGGAGTCTTACGGCCAATGTGAATTACACTTCGGAAAAACCAACAGCACAAGGAGAAGATTCCCGGTTTTTGGTTCCTAATATGTCCGTAAGGAAAACCATTTTGGACGGTAAAGGCAGTTTGGGATTGCAATGGCAAAACATCAACTTTGGCAATATGGGTACGAACCAGCAAAGAATAACTACTTACGGCAGCGATTTTTATACCACCACGAATTACATTTACGAAACCAATGTTTTGTTGCTCAATTTTAGCTATAATTTCAATAAATTGAGCAGTAAAAACAAATTGCCTATTAGTGAATTTGGGGAAAAAGAATTTTAATAATTATCAAAAGTTTAGTTCTGTAATTTGGATAGAATACGAGAACATTACGGAGGTATTTACTTATAATTAATTGGATTAATAGACCAATGTTTGAATAGCGTGTGGCAAAATTGAGATTTCGGTTGTATTTGTTCCAACGCACAAATTATAGGTTACTTTTTTGTTGCTTTGATTCATTACGACCGTTACCACTTTTTCGTCTTGGTTCAAAAACGAGGTCGAAATGAGTTGGCTTCGGCTAGTTGTTGTGCTAATTCTTTTGGCATCTTTCCCTATAAATTTAGAAAAATGTCCAATAAAATAATAGGAAGCAGTGTAGATCAATTCACCAGTTTTGGTGTCAGCGTGAATAGGAGCAAAGCAATAATTGCCCACATGATTTGGACCACCTTTTTCATCTAAAAGGATATTCCAATCTGTCCAACCAACGGTTCCGTTATTGAAATCATTGATCATAGATTTACCGTAACGCTCACC
>CAMBHH010000251.1 GCA_945866505.1 Flavobacterium psychrophilum | reverse complement strand
TTATGGTTTTTGTGACTCAAATTTAGTTTTCAACAATTTTAAAAATGATAAAATTAGACATTTACCTTTGGTTTAAAAGGTTTGTCTGTTGGAATCTGAAATCTTATTTTCAACCACCCAACATCTTTTTGAGAATAGGAAAATAATAGGTTAATTTTATAATCTATTAAATCACGTAAAGTTCCCTATAATTGTATAAAAAAGCAATTTCTTTTTTTCTTTTTTTATTTGGGATTGCCATTGTTTCCAGTCAAGTAAAGAAAGACACATTAGCACTTTCAGAAGTAATGCTACAGGCTTCCCCAATCAAAAATGCGCTTCAAAACGCAGCTTCGTCGGTCTCGGTAATCAGCGCAGCTGATATGCTAAAAACCGATGGAATTATTCTTACTCCCGCTCTGAACAAAATCTCCGGAGTTTATATGCAACAAGGAACTTTGAATACTAATAGAATTACTATTCGAGGAATCGGAGCACGATCACAGTTTGGAACGAATAGGGTAAAAGCCTATTTTAATTCGATACCGCTGAGTTCAGGAGAGGGAGAAACAGTCATCGAAGATATTGATGTTGCCGCTATCGAAAAAATCGAAATTACTAAAGGTCCCAATGCAACCAGTTTTGGATCGGGTTTGGGTGGCGCAATTCATTTGTTTGCAAGGCAAACACCTTTGTTGGAATCTTTTGGAAAAGCAACTTCGACTTTTGGCAGCTTTGGTCTGCTTCAACAACGACTCTTTGGCGGATACAGCGATTTGAATTCTAATTTATTCTCCAGCTATTCCGATTTGCAAAATGATGGATACCGTGCCAATAGCGCTTACAAAAGAAAATCATTTAATCTTTTTGGAAACCAAAAAATTGGTAACAAAGGGTATTTATCACTCTTAGGAATTTTTACTCTCCTGAAAGCCTATATTCCTAGTTCTTTGAATGAAAATGATTTTAAAAACAATCCAGAAAAGGCCGCTACCACTTGGGCTGCATCGCAAGGATATGAATCGTATGATAAATTGATAATAGGTTTGGGATATGACTATCAATTTTCTAAAAGCTGGTCTTTGAAATCGAGTCTTTTTTCTAATTTCAAGGACGGATATGAAGCAAGACCTTTTGATATTTTAGAGGACAAAACCAATTCAGTGGGACTTCGTTTGCATCTTAATTACAAAAATCATTTGCTTTCTCTGCCTTTTGAGTTGAGTTTTGGAACGGAACTCGCAACCGAAAAATACCAATATTCACTTTTTAAAAATTTATACTTGTCGCAACCGGGTCAGGGAAGTATTCAGGGAGATGAATTTAGTGCGATACAACAAAAACGGAATTACAGTAATTATTTTGTGCAAATGGAAGTTTGGCTTTCAAAGAACCTTCATTTAGAAACCGGAATCGCTTTAAATTCAACTCAGTACAATATGGAAGATGTTTTCCAAACCAATTCCGATAGTCAAAATAACGACTATACTTTTGGTGCTGTTTGGTCGCCAAGAATTGGGTTTTCCTATAAATTGGCAAAAGGGAAAAATATTTACACCTCAGTTAGCAAAGGATTTTCGGTTCCATCTATTGCCGAAACTTTAACTCCCGAAGGACAAATCAATACCAATTTGAAACCAGAAACAGGTTGGAATTACGAAATTGGTTTCAAGGGAAATTGGTTCAAAAACACATTATATACCGAGCTTACTTTTTTTAGCACACAAATCGAAAATTTGTTGGTAGCACGCCGCACCGCTAACGACCAATATGTTGGAATTAATGCAGGATCGAGTTCTCATTCTGGGATCGAGTTTCTTGTGAATTACAAATTATTAGATTCTAATATTTTTCAAGTCACTCCTTATTTTTCCGCGACTATAAATAATTTTAAATTCAAGGATTTTGTAGATCGTGAAGCGGATTATTCAGGCAATGAACTTACGGGTGCCCCAGATAAGCAATGGAGTTTGGGATTGGATGTAAACACCAAAAAAGGGTTTAGTTTGAATGTGTCGTATCTCACTATTGGAAAAATTCCGATGAATGATTCTAATACGAAATACAGCGACGCCTATTCATTACTTGACATTAAAACAACCTATTCTTTTACAATCCTTAAAGTGCTCAAAACAGAATTGAGTGCTGGAATAAACAATGCCTTAGACGAGAAATATGCCGCTAGTATTTTGCCAAATGCAGTGGGTTTTGGCGCTGTTCCACCAAGGTATTATTACCCGGGCAATCCTATAAATTATTATGGAGGATTTTCGGTTTCTTATGTTTTTTGATAAAAGCGAAATGTCAATTTAAAATTGCTGCAACTTCGTTTTCGGTGACCTTTTTCTTTTGTTTGTTGCCCCAAGCATTCATTACGTAATTCATCACGTCGGCTACTTCTTGATTCGAAAGTCCCATAGGAGGCATATTTTTATTGAACTTCTTTTTATTGACCACAATTTCGCCATTTTGTCCAAATTTAACCGCGTGAATGCTTTCCTTTCTTTTTTTGATAAGCCAATCGGATCCATCGAGCGGAGGAAAATTTTTACCATCGCCTTTTCCATTTGCACCATGGCATTGAATACAAAAATCGGCGTAGATTTCTTTTCCAGTATCCTGAAGATTTAGCCCTTCAACATTCATTTTATTAGTTTTTAGGACAAGCAGATTCTTTTTTTTAGACGTTTCTACAGTTTGATTCTCTAAATTTTCAAATGGAAAGAACACTAAAAGGATTATTCCAAATCCATAATACAGTTTCGTTAACAACATAGATTAATTCGGGATTATTTTAAAAATTCCTTTTCCTTCGACTGCGATGTAAATGTAGCCATCTGGACCCTGCGCCACGTTTCTTACACGTCCAATATCAGTAGCAATTTTTTGGCGCTCAATGATTTCATTCCCTTTCAATTTTAGGAGTTCCAGATATTGAAATTTTAAGGAACCAACCAATAAATGACCTTTCCAATCGGGGTAACGATTGCCAGTGACAAAAGCCATTCCGCTTGGAGCGATAGAAGGTAACCAATAGAAAATTGGATCTTCGATGCCTGGCTTTTTGTTTTCTGTGCTAATTGTTTTTCCATCATAATCAATACCATAAGTAACGACAGACCAACCGTAATTGGCGCCTTTTTTTGCGATATTAATTTCATCACCACCTTGCGGGCCGTGTTCGTGTGCCCAAATTTCACCTGTTTCTGGATGCTTTGCCATTCCTTGTGGATTGCGATTTCCATAAGTATAAATAGCCTCTTTTGCACCAGCCTGACCTACAAAAGGATTGTCTTTTGGAATACTTCCGTCATCATTCAAACGGTATATTTTGCCGCAATCGCGTGTAATATCTTGTGGGTTTTTTATCCTGTCGCCACGTTCTCCAATGGAGAAATACAAATATCCTTTGCTATCAAAAACAATTCTGGAACCAAAATGCTGCCCTTTAGTAGAGTTTGGTGAAGCTTTATACAAAGACTGTAATTGAGTTAAACTTCCATCTTGTAATTTGGCGCGAATGAGTTTCGTATTCCCACCATCGCCATCGCCTTCCGCTGCAGCATAAGTGATGTAAATCCAACCATTTTTGGCATAATCGGGATGAAGGGCGATGTCTAATAAACCACCTTGTCCTCTGTTATACACTTTTGGAACATTTTTTATTTCGGTTTTTGTACCATTTTTTACCTGATACAGAATACCACTTTTTTCAGTAACGAACATACTTCCATCAGGAAGCCAGGTCATTCCCCAAGGTATTGCAATATCGGATGCTACATTTTCTAAGGTGTAATTCTTAACCTCATCTTTAATAGGGATATCGTTGGATTTCACTTGCGCATCGCAACAGAAAAAAACAACAGAAAAAAATAGAATATAAACAAGCGCGAATTTTTTCATAATTGATAATTATTAAGTCTGTTTTGAATTTAATTTTTTTTTAAAGTTAGTAAAAGCGACTTTAAAGAGACAAATTTTATTAAATTATTAACGAATGT
>CAMBHH010000250.1 GCA_945866505.1 Flavobacterium psychrophilum | reverse complement strand
CCGCATTGGCATCCACTTGGAATACGGAATTAATCAATAATGTAGGAAAAGCTATGGGTGATGAAGTCAAAGAATACGGTATCGATGTTTTGCTGGGACCTGGAATGAATATTCACAGAAATCCATTGTGTGGTAGAAATTTTGAATATTATTCTGAAGATCCTATTTTATCTGGTAAAATTGCAGCAGCAATCGTAAACGGGATTCAATCGAATGGTGTGGGAACTTCGGTCAAACATTTTGCAGGCAACAATCAGGAACGCAATCGCATGGGAGTCAATGCTCACATTAGCGAAAGAGCCTTGCGCGAAATTTATTTACGAGGTTTCGAAATTACTGTAAAGGAATCGCAACCTTGGACAATTATGTCTTCTTACAATTCCATTAATGGAACTTATACCTCACAGAGAAAAGATTTATTGACAACAGTATTACGAAACGAATGGGGATTCAAAGGCTTAGTAATGACTGATTGGTTTGGTGGATACAACAGTTTTATGGCACCCTTTACCAAAGATGCCCCCAGTAGTGATGTTACGGCTCAATTATCGGCTGGAAATGATTTGATAATGCCAGGATTAGCCGTTCAAAAACAAGCGGTTTTAGACAATATGAAAAGCGGAAAATTGTCTGCTGCAGTGGTAAATACAGATTTAACCCGTATTTTAGAATTGGTTATGAGGTCACCTACAATGAATAATTATAAGTATTCTGACAAGCCTAATTTGAAAGCCAATGCAGATGTAACCCGACAAGCTGCGGCCGAAGGAACTATTTTATTAAAAAACGAAAATAATACCCTTCCTCTTTCTTCTACATCAACTCAATTGGCTGTTTTTGGTATCACTTCTTATGATTTTATTTCAGGTGGAACTGGAAGCGGAGATGTAAATGAAGCCTATACCATTTCTTTAATTGACGGTTTAACTAATGCTGATTCAAAGTCAATGACCAGCAGTGAACTCAACAAAATAAACTTAAAAAATAATACGGCTGGGGATTTATCCAAAGAAAAAAATACTCCAAAAAAACCAATAACATCCTATACCATCGACAAAGAATTAGAAGCTGTTTATCAACCCTACGTTGTTCAGCAAAAAGCCATAGAAATGGACCGTCGTGAAAAAAATGGTGGACTATTGGCAACTCCAAAAAGAATTGTTGAATTAGATTTGTCAAAAGAAATCATTCAAAGCAAAGCCAACACATCAGAAACAGCCTTAATAACAATTGGTAGAAATGCTGGTGAAGCAGATGACAGAAAAGTAGAGGATGATTTTAATTTGGCTGCTGACGAAGTAGCTTTAATCAACAATGTTTCCGAAGCTTTTCACGCCAAAGGAAAAAAAGTAGTTGTAATTCTAAATATTGGTGGTGTAATAGAAACCGCAAGTTGGAGAGATAAAGTAGATGCCATTGTTTTACCGTGGCAACCGGGTCAGTAAGGTGGAAATTCTGTAGCCGATGTACTTTCTGGAAAGGTTAGCCCTTCAGGGAAACTAACCATGACTTTTCCTGTAAAATATGAAGATGCTGCTGCATCAAAAAACTGGATTGGAACGCCAGCCGAAAATCCAACAAGTGTAAACTATGAAGAAGGAATCTATGTGGGCTATCGTTATTTTAATACGTTCAATGTAAAACCATCTTATGAATTTGGTTACGGATTATCTTATACCAATTTTGATGTTTCTGGTTTGAAATTAAGTGCTACAACTTTTGCCAACAAATTGACCGCAACAATAGTAGTAAAAAACACAGGAAAAACAGCCGGAAAAGAAGTGGTTCAATTGTATTTATCTGCTCCATCTAAAAACATTGATAAACCAAGTTCTGAATTGAAAGCTTTTGCCAAAACTAAACTATTACAACCCGGAGAAAGCTAAACCATATCATTGACTTTGAATCCTAAAGATTTAGCTTCATTTGTTACTGCAAAAAATGAATGGATTGCCGAAGCCGGTGCTTATAAAGTTGCCATTGGAACATCATCATTAAACATCAAACAAACGGCTAAATTTTCTTTAGCGAAAGAATTAGTTGTTGAAAAAACAAATTCTTCGTTTGCTCTTGATACCCAATTTTCAGATTTGAAACACTAATTATAGCATTGATTTTTTGATAACAACTTCTATAAAGAAGTAGCTCTTATAAAGGCTTGACAAAAAATGTTGGGCTTTTAAAACTAAAATTAAGTATAATTTAGTAGTTGGAAAAAATATGAATTATACAAACTAAAACTGAAACATATGAATTCCAATACTATAAATTCAAAACCGCATTATCCAATTTTAGATGGTTTGCGTGGTGTCGCAGCACTAATGGTGGTTGCTTTTCACATTTTTGAGGCACATGCTACAAGTTTTCTTGACCAAATAATCAACCACGGCTATCTTGCTGTGGATTTTTTCTTTTTACTTTCCGGTTTTGTTATTGCTTACGCTTATGATGATAGATGGAATAATATGTCGATTGGGAATTTTTTCAAACGACGATTAATTCGACTGCAACCAATGGTAATTATGGGAATGATTATCGGGGCGTTGTTGTTTTATTTTCAAGGTTCAACGGTATTATGGCCTAAAATAATGGACGTTCCTGTCTGGAAAATGCTATTAACAATGATTATTGGATTTACACTGATTCCTCTTCCACCCTCGTTGGATATTCGTGGTTGGGCAGAATTGCATCCGCTTAATGGACCAGGTTGGTCTTTATTTTATGAATATATTGCCAATATCCTGTATGCACTATTTGTTCGAAAATTTTCAAAAACAGCGCTTTCAATACTCGTTTTTATTTCCGGATGTGGATTAATCCATCTTGCTGTAACTAGTAAGAATGGTTATCTTGTAGGAGGTTGGTCTTTAAATGCTGAACACATACATATTGGTTTTGCTCGAATGATGTATCCGTTTTTTGCAGGAACATTACTTTTTAGTATGGGAAAATTAACTAAAATAAAAAATGCTTTCTTTTGGTCCAGTTTACTAGTTGTAATTGCATTAGCTATGCCAAGAATTGGCGGAAGCGAACATATATGGTACAATGGTATTTATGATTCAGCAGTGGTTATTTTGTTTTTTCCATTAATAATTTTCATTGCAGCATCAGGAGAAATTGAAAACAAATTTTCCTCGCGTGCACGTAAATTTTTTGGTGACATTTCGTATCCAATTTATATTACACACTATCCTATAATTTACATCTATACAGCTTGGGCAGTAGATAATAAAATCAAGTTTGGTGATGCTTATCCTATAAGTATATTGACTTTTTTATCGTGTGTTGCACTTGCGTATGCTTGTCTAAAATTATATGATGTACCTGTTCGAAAATGGATAAATAATAAAGTCTTCCAAAAACAGAACATCGAATGATTTGAAATTTTAATTTTTAAATCAATTTAATTTAAAAAATGGGCTAATAAACACAAAGCAAATAAACAAATAACAACTGAATTGAAAAGCCGTTTTGTAATCATTTTTTTTATCTTTGAAAAACAAAACCGACGAACCGGAATTTGAGAATTACAATGATTACAAAAGCAACCCAAGAGGACATTTCCGCATTAAACAAACTGATCAATTCAGCCTACCGTGGTGAATCTTCTAAAAAAGGATGGACCACCGAAGCTAACCTTTTAGAAGGAAGTAGAACTACTGAAAAGGAATTAATTGAAATTATTGAGGATAAGAAAAACACCATTCTGAAATTTATAGAAAATGACCAAATTCTAGGCTGTGTTTTGCTGATAGAAAAAAAGGATTTATTGTATTTAGGAATGCTAACGGTTTCGCCTCAGTTGCAAAATAGTGGCATTGGAAAAAAGCTGTTACAATATGCTGAAATCCACGCTTCGGAATTGGGAGTGTCTAAAATTGGTATGACAGTGATAACCGTTCGGGAAGAACTTATTTCGTGGTACAAACGCCACGGTTATTCGGATACAGGGGCTAGAGAACCATTTCCGGTGAGCGACGT
>CAMBHH010000249.1 GCA_945866505.1 Flavobacterium psychrophilum | reverse complement strand
GCTTCGAAACGCAGAAAAAACTTAGAACGTGAGTTGGATTGGGTTCGACAAGGTGCCAAAGGGCGTCAAACCAAACAAAAAGCGCGTTTGCAGAACTACGACAAACTCTTGAATGAAGACCAAAAACAATTGGACGAAAAATTAGAAATTTATATTCCAAACGGACCAAGATTAGGAACTAATGTTATTGAAGCTAAAAATGTAGCTAAAGCTTTTGGTGAAAAATTATTGTATGATAATTTGAATTTCACTTTGCCACAAGCTGGAATTGTTGGAATTATTGGACCAAATGGTGCTGGTAAATCGACGATTTTCAAAATGATAATGGGTGAAGAAAAAACAGATAACGGTGAATTTTCAGTTGGAGACACTGTAAAAATTGCTTATGTAGATCAATCACATTCCAATATTGATGTGAACAAATCGATTTGGGAAAACTTTGCCGATGGTCAAGAGTTGATTATGATGGGCGGAAGACAAGTAAATTCTAGAGCCTATTTGTCAAGATTTAATTTTGGTGGAGGCGAACAAAATAAGAAAGTTTCAATGCTTTCTGGTGGAGAAAGAAACCGTTTGCATTTGGCTATGACTTTAAAAGAAGAAGGAAATGTGCTTTTACTAGATGAGCCAACGAATGATTTGGACATCAATACGCTTCGTGCTTTGGAAGAAGGTTTAGAAAATTTCGCAGGTTGTGCCGTAGTGATTTCGCACGACAGATGGTTTTTGGATAGAATTTGTACTCATATTTTAGCATTCGAAGGCAACTCCGAAGTGTATTATTTCGAAGGTGGATTCTCAGAATATGAAGAAAATAAAAAGAAGCGTTTGGGTGGAGATTTGACTCCGAAACGATTGAAATACAGAAAATTGATTAGAGGTTAGGAATCTTCTTTTTTAAACTACAAACCCGACAGCTTTTAAAAACCTGTCGGGTTTTATATTATAAAAATTTTGACTGCAATTCTTTCGTTGGTATCATACAACTTTCTTTTTTTCCATACCATTTGTAACGGTTTTTGGCAATATAATCATAAAGTTGGTTGCTAATTCCAGTTGGTATAATCCTGAAAATTGTACCAAAATGGAAAAATCCACCAAGACTTTTGGCGATTTCTAATGCTGCTGAAGATTTGTAATAATAGGCAATACCAGGTTCATAAAGAATGATACTGTCAATGTTTTTTGGATTGATTCCAATATGTTTTAGAATTTCAATACCCAATTCCGATTGCAAAGCCACAAACCGAAAAACATCTTTTTTGTCGTGTTGAATTACAAATTGCACGGCTGAATCACACAAATTGCAAACGCCATCGAAGACGATTATTTTTTTATTTGGTGGAAGGTTTAGCATAGTTTAGTCATTGCGAGGAACGAAGCAATCGCATTTGTTGCTCTACTTTGTTCCTCTTGTTTATATGATTTTATTCAGTCATAATATCTTTAATCTCTTCGAATAAATCTTTCCAAGTTGGATTCAAAGAACGAATTAAATCGTTTTTAGCTTCCCGAGAACCTGCTTTTATTTGTTTTTCTCTAGCTATTGCATCACCAATCCATTGAAATTGTTCATAGTATACTAATATATTAACATTGTAACGAGCTGAAAATGAATTTGGGTATCTTTTTTCTTTGTGCTCTATAATTCTTTGTGGAAGATTGGAAGTTACACCAGTATAAACTACAGTTTGATATTTATTAGTGATGATATAAATAAATCCAGGTTTCATCATTTTAGTTATGTTTGCTCGTGTTAGTGCGATTGCTTCGTTCCTCGCAATGACTTACTGATTACTTTTTAACAGCTTCAACAAACTCCAATAAATCCAAACTCACTTTTGAGGTAAACATTCCGTAATTCACAGTAGCTTTATTTTTTTCAATAGTATCAATACTTCCCACAGCTTTTCCGTCAAACATTCGGACTCTGTCACCCACTTTTAGAACAGGCTTTGGCTTTTCGATAACAGGTTTCAGTTTTTTTTCTTTTTTGGCAACCCTGATTTCTTCTACTTTTACTTCAATCTCTTTGACAACCTCTTTTTTCTTTTCAACAATAGCCTTAATTTCCTTTGGTGTGGCTTTTATTCTTTTGGAATTTTCAATTTCGATGATTTTCAAAAACTCTCCAATAAGGTCTTTTTTGTTTTTATTATTAAAATATTTTTGGGCAATATCTTCTATTTTCTGACCAATGTAAATCGTTTTCTGGTTGCTGTCGTACAATTCCTGATAGCTTTCTAGTTTTTGCTTGATTTTCTCATTGATGGTTTCCATTTTCTTACCTTCTTCACGTGCTTTTGTCTCTTCTTCTTTGAGGATTTGCGATGTTTTTTCCATCTTCGAGCGCTCTTTCTGAAGGGTGGCAATAGTTTTGTCAAAGCGAACTTTTCCGACTTCGATTTTCTTTTTCGCCCGATTGATTAAACTGAAGGGAATTCCGTTTTTCAATGCTACTTCAAACGTG
Organism: Flavobacterium psychrophilum; assembly: GCA_945866505.1. Classification (GTDB taxonomy): domain Bacteria; phylum Bacteroidota; class Bacteroidia; order Flavobacteriales; family Flavobacteriaceae; genus Flavobacterium; species Flavobacterium psychrophilum_H. The sequence continues at coordinate 1,538 of CAMBHH010000249.1, read as the reverse complement.
AAGGAACTTCCGGCTTGACCTAAAACCAATTTGTATAACGGTTCCAAAGTTTTTTCATCAAACAACATATTGGCATTGATAGCAAAAGGCAATTCGTTGGCCAGAATTTTCAGGTTCGAATAGTGGGTCGTTATAATCCCAAACGCTTCCCGATGGTAGAATTCTTCTAAGAATATTTCCGCCAAAGCTCCTCCCAATTCAGGGTCGGAACCCGTACCAAATTCATCAATCAAGAACATAGTTTTCTTGTTGCATTTCTTTAAGAAGTAGTTCATGTTCTTTAAACGGTAACTGTAGGTACTTAAATGATTTTCAATGGATTGATTGTCTCCAATATCGGTCAGTATTCTGTCGAATAAGAAGGTTTCGCTACGTTCGTGAACAGGAATCAACATTCCGGATTGCAACATCAATTGGAGCAATCCAACAGTTTTCAGCGAGATGGTTTTTCCTCCAGCATTGGGTCCAGAAATGACAATAATTCTTTTTTCTTGGTTTAATTCAAAAGTTTGAGGATGGGTAATTTCGTTTTTTTGTTTGTTGTTCAAATACAAAATAGGATGGAAGGCATCTCTAAAAAATAGACGTCTGTCTTCTGTAATTGTAGGTAGAATTCCATTAATTCTGTTGGCGTATTTAGCTTTGGCAGCAATCACATCAATGTCACTTAAGAAATCCTGATATTGAATTAGCAAGGGCAAAAACGGACGAATTTGGTTGGATAATTGTTTTAGAATTCGGGTGATTTCTTCTTTTTCTTCGTATTCTAAATTGCTTAATTCACGAGAATATTTCAAGGTAGTTTCTGGTTCGATATACGCAATACTTCCCGTTTTTGAACTACCTAGAATCGAACCTTTCACTTTACGTCGATACATTGCCAAAACCGCCAAAACTCTACGATTTTGCACAAAACTTTCTTTAATATCGTCTAAATAACCGAGAGAATTGTATTGGGTCAAAGCCACACCAAAACTCTGATTGACTTTGCCACGAACGGTATTCATATCTCGACGAATATTCAATAAATCGGGTGAAGCATTGTCTTTTATTTCTCCATATTTATCAACCACAATATCAATTAAACTGCTGATTTCTTTGGTAATTTGGATTTCGGAGGCTTTTCTATTCAAATAGGGGTAATAATCGTCGAATTTCTTGAAATAATTCAACATAAAATTGGAAGTATCGGAAATAGTCGCAATTTTTCGGAAACCGCCTACTTCGAGAAAACTGTCTTCTATAGCCAGAAACTTGATTTCATAAGTTATAGCATCAAAACCGTGATTGGGAATCGCATTGTTATTTTGGAAAGAAGAAACGTATTCCGAGGTTTGCATTAACGCATTCATCAAGGTTTCTTTGTCTTGGAAAGGTTTGATCTCAATTGCTTTTTGTTTGCCAATATCAGTATTGCAAATGTTTGAAATGGTTTCGAGAACGGTCGGGAATTGTAAATCTTGAAGCGTTTTTTCTGTTATGGATATCATTTATATAAGTTACGATGCCACAAAGTTACAAAGTTTACAATGCTAATT
>CAMBHH010000248.1 GCA_945866505.1 Flavobacterium psychrophilum | reverse complement strand
GCATCAATCTGAAATCTGCGTTCTGCTATCTGCAACCTGCAATCTGAAGCAATGGAAACAAAAGACCTCTTAAAAAAAGTACGAAAAATAGAAATCAAAACCCGAAGATTGAGCGATCACATCTTTTCGGGAGAATACCACACCTCGTTTAAAGGTCGCGGAATGACTTTTAGCGAAGTGCGTCCCTACCAGTATGGAGATGATATTCGTGCGATTGACTGGAACGTGACGGCTCGTTACAACGAAGCTCACGTTAAAGTTTTCGAGGAAGAACGCGAATTGACCATGATGTTGATGGTGGATATTTCAGGTTCAGAAAGTTTTGGCTCTAAAAGTCAATTCAAAAAAGACATCGTTACTGAAATTGCTGCGACAATGGCGTTTTCTGCTACAAATAATAATGATAAGATTGGCTTAATTTTGTTTTCAGACCAAATCGAATTGTACATTCCGCCGAAAAAAGGACGTTCACATGTTTTGAGAATCATTCGAGAGCTCATCGAATTTGAACCTAAAAGTCATAAAACTGATGTTGCACAAGCCTTAAAATTCTTGTCAAGTACCCAAAAAAAGAAAGCAATTGTGTTCGTAATTTCTGATTTTATTTCTGAAGATTATGAGCATACATTGAAGATAGCTTCCAAGAAACACGATATTACAGGAATTCGAGTGTACGACATTCGCGAAGAAAAAATGCCAAATTTAGGAATGGTTTCAATGCTCGATGCTGAAACTGGCGAAACACAACTGATAAATACAGGTTCGAAATCAGTTAGACTTAATTATGAAAAATACTATAACGAAAAAGTAAAATATTTCAAAGAAACTTTTAGTAAATCTGGAGCTGGAGTAGTAAATACAAGGGTTGACGAAAGTTATGTAACTAAATTATTGGGCTATTTTAAATCCCGTTAAGATAAAACCTAACCCAGTCAGGGTTTTAAACCCTGACTGGGTTAAAGTTAAAAACAAATGAAAATTAAATTTTATATACTATTATTGTTATCAACTTCACTTTTTGCTCAAAAAGTGACAACTAGTATTGATACTACCAAAAACAAAATTGGAGCCGAGTTTAAATTGACGTTGAAAACCAATGTCGATACCTTGTCGAAAGTGGTTTTTCCGAATGCAAAAAACTTTGGCCCTCTTGAAGTGATAATGTCCTATCCAATTGATACCATTTTAAAAGATGACCGATATGAATTGATTAAAAAATATGGTTTAACTCAATTTGACTCGGGAAGATATATGATTCCGAGTGTAAAGATTTTGATTAATAAAAAAGAATATTTGTCGGATTCAATTCAAGTTGAGGTTGCCAATGTACAAGTGGATACCTTGAAACAAAAAATGTACGACATCAAGGATATCGTTCCTGCCAATGAAGGAATTGGCGATTGGTGGAAATATCTATTAGGTTTGATAGTAATTGCGGGTATAGGAGCCTTTATTTATTGGTACATTAAAAAGCGTCAAAAACAGAAAATAGAAGAAGAAATTTATAAAACTCCTATAGAAAAAGCGACGAGTTTGCTAAATAATTTGGAGAAAAAAGAACTTTGGCAACAAGGAGAAGTCAAAGAATATTACAGCCAATTGACCGATATTGTTCGAAATTATATCGAAGAAGCCATCGAAATTCCAGCTATGGAAAGCACCACTTCAGAACTGATTGAAGGTTTGAAATTAGCTTCTCAGAAAAAGAAAATGAAGCTTTCAAAAGAAACTATCGACAATTTATTTGTGGTTCTGAAACAAGCCGATTTAGTGAAATTTGCCAAGTCAAAACCACTAGATTTCGAAATTACCGAAGACCGCAAAAAGATAGAAAGAGCTATTGTTACATTGGATAAAGCTATCCCAGTTATAGTTGAAAATGAAGATGAAATGTTGCTCAACGAAATGCAACGTCAGGAACAATTGAAACGAGAATTAAAAAAGCAAAGAACAAAACGTATAGTGATTACGGTAGTTTCAGTATTGATGTTGCTTTTAGTTACGATGACCTATTTTATTGCTACAAAAGGTTTCAGTTATGTAAAAGATAATATTTTTGGTCATCCTTCTAAAGAATTGTTGGAAGGTGAATGGATAAAAAGCGAATACGGAAAACCGACTGTGAGAATTGAAACTCCTAAAGTGCTTAAAAGGGTTGATTTAACAAAATCTTTACCCAAAGACGGAATGGCTTTAATTAAAGATATGCAATCTTTTGCCTACGGAAGCCTCATAGATAATTTTTATATTATGGTTTCTACTTTGCATTTCAAACAGGAAACACAAATCGATTTAGATAAATCATTGGATGGAGCTTTGCAATCTATGGAGGCACAAGGGGCACAAAATATGATTGTTAAAAAAGAAGATTTTGAAACAAAAGAAGGCATCAAAGGCATCAAAGGTTACGGAACTTTTTCGCAAATAGACAGCAATAGTCAAAGCAGCACAAAATTATATTATGAAGTTTTAATTTTTAGTCAGGAAGGTGGATTGCAGCAAGTTATTATCGTTCACGAAGAAGGAGATCAATATGCAAATGAAATTTCAGACCGAATTTTGACCTCTGTTGAACTTCAAAACACCAAACAATAATGGAAAAATTAAGTTTTTTAAATCCAGAGTTTTTTTGGTTATTTCTCCTGATTCCAGTTGCGGGAACTTGGTTGTTTTGGAAAAGAAACCAACAAACAGCAAATTTAAAAATTAGCTCAACAAAAGGATTCAAGGGTTCCAAATCGCTATTAGTAAAACTAAAACCGATGTTGAATGTGATGCGAATTCTAGCTTTAAGTTCCTTGATTATTGCCTTGGCAAGACCAAGAACAGTAGATATTAGCAATCAAACCAAGACCACTAGAGGAATTGATATTGTCATGGCAATGGATGTTTCCGGAAGTATGCTCGCAAAGGATTTGAGGCCCAATAGAATGGAAGCTCTAAAAGATGTCGCTGCCGATTTTGTTGAAGAAAGACCAAACGATAGAATTGGCCTTGTGGTTTATGCTTCCGAAGCCTATACAAAAACACCGGTCACCAGCGACAAAGCTGTTATTCTCGAAGCCATAAAAGGTATAAAATACGACCAAGTTTTACAAGACGGAACAGGAATTGGGATGGGATTGGCGACAGCTGTAAATCGATTAAAAGACAGCAAAGCTAAGAGTAAAGTTATTATTTTATTGACCGATGGAGTGAATAACGCTGGTTTTATTGAACCCGAAACTGCGGCAGATATTGCGAAACAATATGGAATAAAAGTGTATACGGTAGGGATAGGAACAAATGGAATGGCAGAATCTCCTTATGCCTTATCGCCAAACGGACAAATTTTATTCCAAATGATGAAAGTGGAAATAGACGAACAATTGTTGAAAAATATAGCTAGAAAAACGGATGGGAAATATTTCAGAGCAACGAGCAACAGCAAACTGGCCGAAATCTATGCCGCTATCAACAAACTAGAAACTACCGAAATTGAAGAATTAAGATTTTACGATTATGACGAAAAATTCAGGCCTTTTGTGTGGCTTGCCGGTTTTTTGCTTTTATTGGAATTAGGATTACGAAACACGGTTTACAGGAGTTTTATTTAAAATTCCAAATCTCAAAGGCTGGGATGTCAAATTGGAATTTGGATTTTTTTTATTGGAATTTAAATAATTTATGGAATTAGACGAATCAAAATATTTATACCTTCTTTTTATTATACCCATTTTGGTACTGCTTTTTCTATACAATCAATATTGGAAAAGAAAAAAACAGCGCGAATTTGGCGATTTGGATTTGGTTAAAAAATTGAGTCCCGAGAAATCTGTTTTCAAGCCTATTTTAAAATTGGTTGTCATCCTTTTGGGATTAGTTGGACTGATTTTTGGCTTGGTAAATCCAAAAATTGGTACTAAAATGGAAACCGTAAAACGAGAAGGAATAGACATCGTTTTTGCAATGGACGTTTCCAAAAGTATGCTCGCAGAAGACGTGGCTCCCAATCGATTAGAAAAAAGCAAACAAATTGTTTC
>CAMBHH010000247.1 GCA_945866505.1 Flavobacterium psychrophilum | reverse complement strand
AGAAAAATAGCGGAATTGGCCCAAAAAAGCTTATCTCCCAACGGACAATTGTTTTTTGAAATTAATCAGTATTTAGGGAAAGAAATGACCGATTTACTTGAAAAAATGGGGTTCAAAAACATTGATTTGAGGAAAGATATTTATGGGAATAATAGAATGATTCGAGGTACGAGGGGAGAAGTACGAGGTACGACATGAGAAGTTAGAAGTACGAAGTGAGAGTTACAAAGTTAGAAATTTAAAAAAAAATTTAGTTATGATAGATATGAAAGCAAGAACCAAGCAATTTACTATTGATAGTTCTTATTTATGTTCAAAATTACCAACGACTAGAGAATTTAATGCTTATGTAAATCAACTTATAAGATGTTCGAGTTCTGTAGGTGCCAACTATAGAGCATCCCAAAGAGCAAAATCCACTGCGGATTTCATTAACAAGTTAAAAATTGTTGAAGAAGAAGCAGATGAAAGTAGTTTTTTTCTTGAAATAATTCTTGAAATTAATAAAAACCAAGATTTAAAATTTGAAATTGAAAAACTTCTAAAAGAGTCAAATGAAATCCTAGCAATTGTTGTATCATCAATAAAAACAGCTAAAAATAATCTAAACAAATAATAAATTTATATTATTTTTCACTTCATATTTTTCACTTCATATTTTTTTACCTCGTACCTCTAACTTCGTATTTCGATCCTTGCATTACTCATATCGCAATGCTTCAATCGGATCGAGTTTAGACGCTTTAATAGCAGGATACAATCCAGAAACTATAGCTACAGCAAAACTAGTAATAAAGGCTGCAATAATTGCTCCCCAAGGAATTACAAAGACAAAATCTATAGCAGTTGAAATTCCATAACCTATCAAAATTCCGAAAATTATGCCCACTAAACCGCCCATTTGACCAATAAGTAAAGTCTCTATAAAAAATTGAAAAGCGATGGTGCTCTTTTTGGCCCCCAAAGCTTTTCGAACCCCAATTTCTCTGGTGCGTTCGGTAACCGAGACTACCATAATGTTCATCAAGGCAATTGAAGATCCCAAAATAGTGATGATGCCAATAAGCCAAGAGGCAATTCCCAAATATTGCGTAATACTTAATATTCTATTGATGAGATCGTCACTTCTGACAATAGCAAAATCATTGTCTTGAACAGGGTTCAGTTTTCGGACTCTTCGCATTGTGCTATTGGCGTTATCGATTGCTTCGTCCAGCAAATCTTTTTTAGCCACCATTACGCTAAGCGTATAGTTGATATTGGGTGCAGTAAACAAGGAACGAGCCACTTGAATGGGAATTAAAACCCTTAAATCTTGGCTGTTGCCAAAGGTGGAACCTTTTTCCTTTAATACGCCAATAACTTTAAATTTAGCTCCACGAATCGAAATTATTTTGTCAATTGGGTTTACGTCTTTTAGTAATCCTTTTTCGAAATCGGAACCGACTATACAGGAATAGGTGTTATTTTGAATGTCAAATCCAGTAAAATTTCTTCCAGAACTTGTTTCTAAACCCGAATTAACCATAAAATATTCATCGACTCCTACAATAATATTTTCGGGGTCTGTTTTGTTGGATTCAAATTTTATTTCTGCGGTCGACGTTGCTGTAAATGAAATGGATGTTTCAGTCAGCGGATAACTATATTTATTTTTAAAAGCCACCGCTTCGGGATATGAAATGATGGGATTAATTATCTCTCTTTCGTCGCCACCACGTCTTCTTGAAGTATTTTCGTATTGATTGATATTGAAAGTATTGGCTCCCATCGAAGCAAAATCCGAAGAAATAGTATTTTCTAAAGCCGAAACTACGGTTAAGATACCTACCAAAGCGGTTATTCCAATGGCAATAATCAATACAGTAAGTATGGTGCGTAACAATTGGGTCCTGATAGAACCAAAAGCAATTCGAACGTTTTCTCTAAATAATTTAAACATAGTGCTTATTTGACACGAAATTACAATTTTTGTTACAAGTTAGCTTTAGAAGAGGTAATATTTATTTTAAAATCAAGATATTTGCAATCTGAAGCACGAAGATGGAAGCAGGAAGATGGAAGTTGAATACTCCCTGCTTCCAACTCCCAGCTTCTAACTCCTAAACTTCTAACTTTAAAAAATGGCTCAAAAACCAAGTATTCCAAAGGGAACCAGAGATTTTTCACCCGCTGAGGTAGCAAAACGTCACTATATTATATCTGTTATAAAAAGTAATTTTGAAAAATTTGGTTTTCAACCGATAGAAACGCCTTCGTTTGAAAATTCCGAAACTTTGATGGGAAAATATGGGGAAGAAGGCGACCGATTGATTTTTAAAATATTAAACTCGGGAGATTATTTAGATAAAATCTCTGGCGAAGAACTACAAACCATAAACGCTAAACAATTAACTGGTAAAATCTCCGAGAAAGCTTTGCGCTACGATTTAACCGTTCCTTTTGCGAGATACGTTGTGCAACATCAAAGCGAGATTGAGTTTCCTTTCAAAAGATACCAAATCCAACCTGTTTGGCGCGCTGATCGTCCTCAGAAAGGGCGTTTCAGAGAATTTTTTCAATGCGATGCTGATGTTGTGGGTTCGAAATCGTTGTGGCAAGAAGTCGAATTGGTACAATTATATGATTCGGTTTTTACGCAATTGGGTTTGCAAGGCGTGACGATAAAAATCAACAACCGAAAAGTCCTTTCGGGAATTGCTGAGGTTATTGGTGCCAAAGACAAATTAATCGATTTTACAGTTGCTTTAGATAAACTCGACAAAATAGGAGAGGATGGCGTCAAAAAAGAAATGATTGAAAAAGGAATTGCAAAATCTGCGATAGAAAAAGTACAGCCTTTATTTAATTTTACTGGAACCATTTCGGAGAAAATTGAAAAACTTTCAGCTTTATTAGCGGAATCCACAGAAGGAATGAAAGGTGTGGAGGAGTTGCGATTTATTTGTGACAACGTAACTAATTTGGGTTTGACTCAAGCTATTTTAGATTTAGATGTTACTCTAGCTCGCGGATTGAATTATTATACAGGAGCTATTTTTGAAGTTGCTGCGCCAAAAACCGTTTCGATGGGTTCTATTGGTGGCGGAGGACGATATGATGATTTGACTGGAATTTTCGGTTTTACAGCTATGAGTGGCGTGGGGATTTCTTTTGGCTTAGACCGAATTTACTTAGTTATTGAAGAATTGAATTTATTTCCTGAAACCGTAACTTCAACATCAAAAGCTTTGTTCATTAATTATGGCGAAAAAGAAGCATTTTATTGTATGCAAGCCATCACAAAATTGCGAAATATTGGTATAAAAGTGGAATTATATCCCGACAATGTAAAGGTTGGAAAACAGTTTCAGCACGCTGATAAACGTGGAATTCCTTTTGCGGTAATCGTTGGAGAATCTGAAATGAATGTAAACAAATTTGCTTTGAAAAATTTACTATCTGGCGAACAATTTTTACTTAATTTTGAAGATTTGAAAGATGCGCTTTTGTAAGTTGTAATTTTTACTGTGGAAAAGAATATAGTTTTTTAGTAGCCGGAATTTTTATAATTCCAAATAGATATAAACGAAAAATGTCTCGAAATTTTCGAGACATTTTTTTTGTGATTTGCGAGTTATGCTTTCTTAGCACAACAGCTTTTGCTAGTTTTTGCGCATTTTGCTTTCTCTTCAGTTGTACAAGTTTTTTCTTCTTTTGCACTTTTCTTCGCAGTAGTCTCTTTTTTTGTTGCTTCTTTTTTTGCAGGTTTTGCTTCCTGAGCGCTAACATTAATAGTGAAAAGGGCAATGGCTAAAACAGTAAATAATTTTTTCATTTTTATAGGTTTATTGTTATTGAATCGTAATAATGTTAAATACCAAGAACAAATGTATTAAAAAAAATGCTACTCAAAAACATTGTACAAGTTAACATTTCCTTAAAATATTTCTTTTTTGATTTCTTTGTTTCTCTCTAAAAGTCTGTTTGCTTAACGATTATTTTTTTGCTTGGTTCTCCAATTCTAGTTTTTAAATTTAGTTATAAACCCCAGAACTACTACTTTTTATTGGTATTTGAATGTTTTGTGTTTTGTGGTTTTCAATTTTTCAAT
>CAMBHH010000246.1 GCA_945866505.1 Flavobacterium psychrophilum | reverse complement strand
CCGCCACCACGAGATTGTTGTTGTTTTTGTTTTTCGAATTCTTCGGAATGTTGCCAGTTTTCGCCGTATTGGTCGTATTTTTTTCGGTTTTCGGGATGACTTAACACTTCGTTGGCTTCGTTGGCTTCCTTGAATTTTTGCTCCGCTGCTTTATCATTGGGATTCAAGTCGGGATGATATTTTCGGGCGAGTTTTCGGCAGGCTTTTTTTACCTCGGCTTCCGTAGCACTTTTATCGATTCCCAATACTTTGTATTAGTCTATAAATGCCATTTTACATTGTTTTATTTGTATGAGTTATTGTATCTAACGAAGTTGCATTTCCCTATAAATTTAGTCAATTTTTACCCATTAAAACTGTAATTAAGATTTTATTGTGTTTCTAATGAAATGCCATAAACCTTTTACTAGGAAGAATTTTAATTATTAAAGATGGACTTGCATTATACTTTTGTTCTACTAACTCAGCAAATATTTTTTCCTCATAAGAAATAAATTTATTGCGATTATCAAGAAAGACACTTGACAAATTGATTTTCATTTTTAAAAAAAGGCACAAAAAATCCCCAATTTTTCAATTGAGGATTCTTTAATAAAGTTTAATCTAAATTTTTAAATGGCGTTTACAATCGCTAAGAAATCTTTTGAATTTAGTGCAGCTCCACCAATTAATCCTCCATCTACATCTGGTTTAGAAAAAATTTCTTTGGCATTATCGGGTTTTACACTTCCACCATAAAGGATTGAAACATCTTCGGCAATATCGCTTCCAAAAGCTTTACGAACGGTTTCTCTGATGAATTCGTGCATTTCCTGTGCTTGTTCTGGACTAGCAGTTTCTCCGGTTCCTATCGCCCACACCGGCTCATAAGCCAAAACAATTTTTTCCCAATCTTTCGCTTCAATATGAAACAAACCATCTTTCAACTGGTTTTCAACAATATTGAAATGGTTTTTGGATTGGCGGTCTTTCAACTCCTCGCCAAAGCAAAAGATAACAGTTATATCGTGTTTCAAAGCCGTATCTACTTTGTTTGCGATTAATGCATCCGACTCGTGAAAAATCGCTCTGCGTTCTGAATGTCCCAAAATTACGGTATCTACACCAACACTTTTTAGCATATCGGCAGAGATTTCGCCAGTATATGCGCCACTTTCAGCTTGATGCATATTTTGTGCCGAAACTTTGATAGAAGTTGACTCCAAAAGACTTGCTGCCAAAGCCAAATTTACAAAAGTTGGAGCTACAATTACTTGTGCGTTATTTTCAGTTGAAACTTGCGTTTTTAATTCGTTTAATAATTCTGCAGTTTGAGTAGCATTTTTATGCATTTTCCAATTTCCTGCTACAATTTTCTTTCTCATTTTTAATTGCGTTTATTTTATTGTTTGTTACTTTTGAAATTTATTTATTTAAATCCTTCAATGTTGCATTAATTTTTTCAAAATCGGTTTCAATAGCTCTGTAAATCACTATTTTTCCAGTTTTATCGATGATAATGTATCTTGGAATCCAGTCCAAATCTATTGCTTTACCAAAAACGCCTTTCATTTGGTCGTTGGCCATAAAATGTTCGCCGATTAGTTCGTGTTTTGCAATTCCTTCTTTCCATTTATCGGCTGTTTTATCCATCGATATAAATACATAATCTACCGCAGGATTATTGGCCTGTAGTTCTTTTATTTTAGGCATTGCTTTGACACAATCTCCACACCAAGAAGCCCAAATTTCGATAACTATAGTTTTGCCTTTGTGGCTTTTTAAAATGTTTTTAAAAGCGACTTGTTTTCCATTATTTGACAGTAATGTTTCGGATAATGCTTCTTTAGAAAAGGATGTTTTTTGTGCTTGTGAACAAGAAAAATTAATAACAGCTAAAAGCAATACAAGTATTTTTTTCATTTTTTTAAATTTTGCTCAAAGTTACATTTTAAAAACATAATAGTGAAGAGTAAAGTGCATTATTTCAGGCAATTGTACTATTTCGATTTCGTAAATATTTAAGGGTATATACAATAAAAAAGAAAACCCTTTTAAGTCGATTTTTTATCTATAGTGTCTTCTAAATAGATGCGTGCGGTTGGTTTTTTACGCTTAGTAAAAAACAATTGTTTGATGGTATAGCCAATATAAATTCCAGAAACTGCCATTAATGTGCATCCAAAGATCACGTGGAATGTAAGTCCTAGAGGAACTTGAAAAATGCCCGAAACCACATTTAGAAAATAATATCCAATTCCAAAAACTATACAACCTACAAACATGAGGATTAATTTTCTTTTTTTTCTTTTTCTTCTTTCTCTACTACTGCTCATAATATTTTAATAAAAATTTATAATTTTAAATCATCTACATCGTTGAAATGTGTTTTTTGAATAATTGTTCCGTAATTCATAACAACAAAACTTGGATTAGCTCTTTCTACAGTTTTTAAAGCCGTAGCATCACAAAAAAGAACATCGAAAGTAAAACTATATTTCTTCTTTATGTTATTTACTATATCAGTTGATGAGCCAGTGGCTAAGGCAATATAATATCCTTTTTCCTTTGCTTTTTTGTAAATATCATTTATTTTTTGCAATCCTACATTATTTGCTTTTTCTAAATCATAAGCCATAATTAGAATTGCTTTTTCTTTAGATAAAATCATATCAGTTTTATCTTCTCCATCTAATTCTAATTTGAAATCGTGAATAGGAGGAAGGTAGCCTTGCACAATAACTTTGTCTTTTCTATCGACAAATTCGGCTCCTTCGGGAAGCGACATCAAATCTTTTTCGGTAAATTCTTTGTCAACTCCGTTCACTTTATAGATAAAAATCATTTCAACCACACTTTTTGGAGCGTTATCAGGAATTTCCATTGATTTTCGGATGTTAGTTCCCACTTGATAAGGTCTAAAATCTTTCAATGGCAGGTGATTGAGAACCCAATATCCCATAAAGGAGCACAAAGCAATACTTACGAAAACCAAAACATTTTGAATTTTATTCGAAAATAAAGATTTAAGATACTTTTGATTGTAAAATAAAATTAGAATAAAAAACAATAGGATTAAATCTTTAGAAAAAGATTGCCAAGGGGTTAAATGCAAAGCATCACCAAAGCAGCCGCAGTCTTTAACCACATCAAAATAAGCCGAATAAAAAGTCAGAAATGTGAATAAAATTACCAAAAGCAACAAACTCCAAATGGTCCATTTTGATTTGTAACCAAGAAGTAACATTACGCCCAAAACCACTTCCAAAATAACCAAAAACAAAGCGATTGCCAATGTATAAGGCACAAAAAAGGGCATATTGAAAACGGGTTCACTAAAATATTCGTCCAGTTTATAAGAGAATCCCAAAGGATCATTGAGTTTTATTAATCCTGAGATAATGAATAAAATCCCGACGAAAAGTCTGGAGAATTGGGTGGTAAATGTTTTCATAATAGTTTTTATAAATTCCAAAAAACAAAAATCAAATAACAAATAAATTCTAAAAATTAATTTTTTAAATTTTCAAAACTTAAAAAAAGCAAATAAAATTTTAACTGGCTTAGGATGACTTTTCAAGTATGGCTGAAAATATTTTTTTAAGTTCGTCTGATTCTTGTATCAATACATTAATTTCTGTGTCAAATTCCGTGTTTGTAGCTCTCATTATTTTTAACCAATAACTGCTTTCTTTTGCTTCTTTTCTGCAAATTTTAATTCTAAAACAAAAATCTTTCTTACTCAAAGATTCATTAGCTTCAATATAATTAGCTCCTACTGAACCAGATGATCTCACATATTGTTTAGCATCTTCAATATTAGAAATGTTTCGAGGTATTTTTTTTAAAAATAATCTTGAATCTATTGCGAATTTCAAAGTTCGTTCTTCTAAATCGTATTTTTTTGGCTCCATACCATTTTGAATTTTGATTTTTTTTTCGATTTTGAATTTATTTGTTATTTGATTTTTGCTATTTGTTATTTAACATTTTTCATTAAAATCAACGCAAAAACCGCATAATTAATCATATCCTGATAATTAGCGTCAATGCCTTCAGAAACCAAAGTTTTTCCTTTATTATCTTCAATTTGTTTCACACGAAGCAGTTTTTGCAAAATCAAATCAGTTAAAGAACTCACTCGCATTTCGCGCCAAGCTTCGCC
>CAMBHH010000245.1 GCA_945866505.1 Flavobacterium psychrophilum | reverse complement strand
CCCTGTCAAAATATTTGCAAGTAAAATTGGAATGTTTATTTTTTTCATTTCATTTATTTTTTGCAAAGGTCATTCAAAAAAAAATAAAATCATTTGATGTAAATCAAATTCGATTTTTTGGATTACGAATTCTACTTAAAGTTTCAAGAGTTATGCCTAAATGAGATGCGATATATGTTAATGGCACTCTTTGTATTATGTCAGGACGCATATTTATCAGACTTTCATATTTCTGTTGTGCGGTCTCAAATTGAATAGAAACTATTCTTTCTTGTAGTTGAAGCATTGTTTTCGTTACCGCAATTCGCCCTAATCGCTCAAAACAATGATGTTTGTCTGTAAGTGTGAAAATTGTTTCTTTTGTTATTTCTAAAAAAGTAGTTTCTTCAAGTAATTCAATATTGTGTTTGCTTGATACGTTTTGATAGAAACTGTTTATAGAACTCATAAAATCGCCTTCAAAAGCAAACCAATCTGTAATTTCTTTGTCATCTTTATGGTAAAATGCTCTTACGCAACCACTAACAATAAAATACATTTTGTCCGCAAACTGTCCTTCCTTTACAATTATGGATAATTTTTCAAGATTTAATAATCTACAAGAGTTCTTTAAATCGCTTTTACAGTCGGCTGTCAAGAGAGAATAATTTTCGCTAATGGTTTCTATTGCATTTTCTATGTCTGTCGTGTTTTTCATACTGATACCATTGATTGGAATATAAACAAGAATATTAAAAATATTTTAGCCATAGATTTTAAATTAAAAGATTTAAAGATTGGGTATTTACTTAGTTAAAATATTAAAATTTCAATTTATACTTTGCAATGTAAGGTAAATTGTCTCCACCCATATACAAAAAACCGTTTTGTTCTTTCACAGAACCTGCTTCGGGCATAGCGATTCCTGTTGTGTCAAAATAGGTATTCAATATTTTTCCATTTTCAGAAATATGCATCACCATTCCGAACTTGTCTTCCTTAGGTTGTAACCAATTGGGCAAGCCATAAACAAACTTTTTCATTCCCGGTTTAGGATGTATTTTGTCAAGTGCGTCATTTCGTTTGGTCGTAAAGCCAAGCCAAAAAGTGCCATCTTCACGAATAGAAATACCATTTGGAAATCCTGGTAAGTTATCCATAAATACTTCTGTTTTGCCTGTATTTTCTCCTTTAAGCCAATACTTTAATATTCTGTATTTGGTAGTTTCTACCATCAATAAAAAACTTTCGTCTTTTGAAACTACTACGCCATTTCCGAAATAAGTGCCATCAATTAGGGTTTTGACTTCTTTCGTAGTTGGGTTGTATTGGTATAAACCACCATTAGGTTTCATCTCCAAAATTAGTTTTCTGCCATATTTTATGGTATAAGGGCTTTCGGAAGATGTATTGGTAAAATACAAATTTTGTTTGCTGTCAATATCCAAACCGTTTGGAATTAAAAAATTCCTTCCTTTATTATCTTTATTAGCAAGTAGGGTTACTTTCTTTTCAGGATTAATACTAATAAGTCCTTGCTTGTGGCTCAAAGCAATTAAATTGCCTTGTTTGTCAAAATGCAAGCCCGCCACCCAAGAACCAGCATCATAAAAAATTTCAATTTTCCCATCTAGGTTAATTTTCAATATTTTTCCGTCAGAAAAATCATTTAGAGCCTTGTGAACCCCGCAATACAGGTTGCCAAGATTATCAAAAACGATATCTTCTGCACCAACCCAACCGCCTAAATCTAGTTTTGTAACCGTAGTTAGTTCATTGTTGAGTTTTATTGTGCCTTCAAATGACGGCTTTGGCTGAGGTTGCCAAGCCAAAGGATTTAAGGCACAAGATTGAAGGAATAGCATTGTAATTGCAATACTTATTACGGAAAAAATTGACTTTATTTTGCTCATTGTCTTTGTTTTAAAATGTTTTGCAAAGGAATGAGCTATTCTTTCCAAATCTGTTTACATATGTAAAGAAATGCACTTAGCACTTTTTTTCTGCCCTAATCCGAGATAATTGTGTAGGCGTAATGCCCAAAAACGAAGCTATGTGATATTGTGGAATTTGTTGTTCAAGTGTTGGATACTGCTGTTGAAATAACTTGTAATATTCTTTTGCTTCAAGATTTAATAGATTAACCTCTCGTATTTCTTTTTCTACAAAATAATATTCTGCTATAAGCCTTCCTAATCTTTCGAGGTCAGGGCAAATGTCATATAGTTGTTTGATATTGGCATAATCTGTTTCCCAAATTACACAATTTGTCAAGGCTTGTTGAGCCAATTTATTAGGAGTTTGTGTGATTAAGGAAGAATAAGCTCCTATAAAAGCAGGAGCTACAAAGAAGTTTTTGTTTAATTCCTGACCTTCGGTATTGGTATAAAATGAACGAACAACCCCTTCTTGTAAAAATGCAATTTTGGTTGCTACTGTATCAACTAAGCAAAAATGCTCACTCTTTTTCAACTCTTTTTGAACAAATATACATTTCAACAAAGCCCACGTTTTATCTGAAATTGGAGTGATATTATTTAAGTATTTATAGAGTGCTTCCATAGGTGATAATTTTTGACTTTCAGTATTTGTCGCTATGCAATGATTCCTAACTCCTAAATACACGCAAATTCTATTGTGTTTTTTTATTGTAGCTGTCAAAAATATTAAAAATAAATATAAATGCTAAACTACTTGTGCTTGAACCAGCACGTAGAATCCGCAAAATATTTCTTAAACTCTGAATTTACTGGATTTCCGTGGATTATTTTATTGTTATATTCTGTTCTGACTAGATAATTAAAAGCACCCATATCTCCGGTGTAAAGTGTTTTGTTATCATAATTATACTGTTGGTGAATAGTCCATAATTTACTAATGAAAGGTTGCATCAGACCAATTTCGCCTCCGATAATTCCACAATTGAGTAAGATTTCATCTTTGAAATTAGTTTCGAAAATAGCATAATCTGAAATTTTATTTCGCAAATGATTCCCGTGATTTAGCATCCATTCATTGTCTAAAATTTCAGGTTCGTCTCCGCAAAAAACTGCATTTGGATTATCTAAATACAACTTTTCCTGAAAAGGATTTTTCAAAACAATGACATCCGAAACATCGGTAAAAAAGATATTTTCAATACTTTGAAAATGCTGTTTTAGAAATTCATTATAAACAAAATACCGAAATACGTTGGGGTTGTACTGCGGATTATATTCAATTTTCACGAAGTGAATGTGTTCATTTTTGAACTTTTTACAAGTATCTTCGGAAAAATTATTGTGAAAAATAATGGCTTGCAAACCTAGGTCTGAAATAGATTTTGCCCAATCAGCGATTATCGAAAAGTCATCATTGGCTAAAATTGTGCTTCTATTAACATCATAAACACCCGAAATGTGTGCTGCAACAATAAGATTTTTGGCAATTTTAAAGTCAATCATTAGTGACGCTTTCTCGTTTTACCTTCGCTGTTAAACTGTTTGGATTGTTCCGATAGTACTTATAAGTCCTTAAATCCAATTTTTCGACCATAAATTGGGTTGAAGCTCTTTCATAAAAATGGGCATCAGCACCATACATATTTTGAAAGCTTAGGCTCGTGAATACTTTTTTCCTGCCAAATAATGTTGCAAACAAAATACAATCGTCAACATGAATTACTTTATTAGTATCAAAACGATCGGGAACATAATAATCAGACTCGTTACTTACAATCGTTTCAGTGGTTGAAGCAATTAAATCTAGTGAATTCATTTTGGCTAAACAAGTACTCAAATGATTAGGTTTATACTCATCATCCGCATCAATAACAGTGATGAATTCACCTCTACTAATCAAAACTCCTTTATTGATCGATTGAGCTTGACTGCAATTTTTATGGCGCAAATAAGTAATTTTATTTTCATTATTGATGACATAGTTTAGAATTTTATTTTGAGTTTTGTTAGTGCTGCCATCGTCAATAATAATAAATTCAAAATCCTCAAAATCTTGTTTTAAAACCGAATCTATTGCCCTTCTTACCAATGTAAAAGGGGTATTATACACTGACATAATTACGGAGATTTTAGTGTTGAACTGCATAAATAATTCCTATTTTTTTTGTTTTTGAAATATAATCTATAAAATCAACAGCTATGTTAAATTAATTTTATGCTTTAGTGGCACTATGTGATTAAATTAATATTCAAAAATGTTTTTTTGTTAGGCAATTAAACATGATTTTTTTCTTTAAATAGCAGTTTGAACAAAGTCTTTTCCTTAGATTTTTGCACTTGCCTTTCTATTG
>CAMBHH010000244.1 GCA_945866505.1 Flavobacterium psychrophilum | reverse complement strand
AATTCCATAAACCAGAGAACCAATTTCTTCGTTTTTTATTGAGCGCTATTTTGAGCACGAGTTTGTCATTTTGCTTTTCAAAATAGGCTCCAATTGCAAAAGTTCTGTAGCGTAGCGTAGTTAAAGTTTTTTGTGTTTTTTCTTGTAACACAAATGTTCTAAATAATGACATTAGATTATAGGCAATCATTGTAAATATAAGAGCTGCTTCTGTTGGGAAAAACCCATTTAGATTAAAGCTGTCAAAACCAAAATCATATTTTAATTCTTTAATTCTATTCTCTGCATCACCTCTACCACGGTACATTCGCCATATTTCCGATGGAGCAAATTCCAAGTTGGTAAAGTAGGCAGAATAACGATAATTTCTATGGATTTCATCTTCTGGAAAGAGGCTCAATATTTTTCCTGGAGCATCGGGTCTTTCTTTGATTTTTTGGCGAACAACTACCATTCTACGCGGTTTTTGCCACGATTCACTTTGGTAAGTTTGTTCACAAATTTCTATGCCATCGTCTAATAAAACCCAGTTATTTGACTTGTCAATTATTCTTTGGATAGGATGATTAAACTTGGCTGCAATGATATAATTTCTATTGGTTTGCTCTAAATAATCCAATATTTCCTTTGAGAAAAAACCACTATCTAAACGAATTAAACTCACGTTTTTATTCTTTAATTTGGATAAAGTATCTTCTAAAAACGAAAGAAAATTATTGGCAGAACTACTATTTCCACTGCGAAGCCACATATTGGCAACCAGTTTTACATCATTGACAAATGCAATTAATGGGTGGTGTGATAACCTTCCCTTTTTTGCTGGATTATATCCTTTTTTAGCTCCTTCTTGCTTGCCATATCTTGTCATTACAGTGGAATCTAAATCAAGTGTGAAATTGTCAAATTTGAAATTATCAAATATCCAAGAATAAAAATAATCGCTTACTTTTTGATTGGTTGTTTGATCAAACTTGTTAAAAAACCGCTTGTAGGTGTCTTGTGCAGGAATGGTTTCCCAATCAAATATTTTTCCCAATGCTACATCATGTCGAGTCACTTCGGTATGCATAAATCTATTAGCACCACACCAAATACTGGTAATAAATGCTTCTAAAATAACACTTACTTTATGTCCTCTATTGGATTGTGGTTGTGGCAAATCTTCGCATTTTAAAATCTGTTCTTTAAAGCCAATTTTATCCAACATTTGCTTCAAAAAAACCATACCGCCCCAAGGCGTAATCTCTTTATTGGTAAAGGATACATCGAATTCCATAGTGTTGATTTTTCTAATGCTACGCATTAGGATTTTGAACTCAAATTTAGTTGTTTTTTTCTAATGCGTAATCTGGGATAAATAAAGTTCAAACAGTCCTTTTGGTAAAAAAATAATAGGACACAGCTCATCGTCAATGATAAACCCTTTTTAAGGATGGTTGGTTTACTGTGGTTTGTGGTTAACCACCCAAAAGGATTCGGGCGGCAGCGAGGGGTTGGAAGTTGGAAGTTTCAATTTTAAAATTAGGTAATTATTTGATTTTGGTTTTATAATGGAATGTTAATTATTGATTGCTTTTTGTTGGGAAGGATTCGGGTATCGTGGCATTTACGATTTACGTTTAGTTGTATAATTTTTAATTGCTATTATTATTGGCTGATATGCTAGACTTCACAGAACAGTTTGTTCGTGGGGTGTTTGCTCAAGGTAGGCTTGTTTATAGATAAAAAATCCGAAGTCGTGAGACTTCGGATAGCTGGTGGTAAAATACATTAAATGAAATTAATACCATTTCGAAAATATAAAATAGTTTTTTATTGTTAACCTCACCCCAACCCTCTCCAAAGGAGAGGGGGTAAAAATTGGATTATTTTATATTTCTAAATGGTATAAAACATGTTAGATTGTTAGTTTTAATAGCTATTGAATACTTTTTCCATTAGTTCTTGCTCGCTTCTAGGAATTCCTATTTCGTTAGCAATAGTTTTCCAATTATTTGTTATCTCAACTACTTCTTGTCTTATCACTTCCATTTGATTATTATTTAAACGGAAATATTCTCCAACGCTTTTTGCCAATTCAAAATCGAGGGCATTGTTATCGGTATCAATATTTAGTGCTAGACCGTCTTTATCAATAGATGGGTTAATGTCATAAGCGGGTGATAAAATCCAACCTCCTTTTGTTAGTATAAAACCATGATTTCTTAAATGATCATCTGTATTTGAAATGGCAATATTGAAAATGATTCTTCGCCATAATTGGTGCAGATTGTTTTCTATGTTAGCACCATGACTACTAATGAATTCTGCGATATCTAAATAGCTTGCTTGATTGTCACGAATGGTATCTTCATTATTACCAGTCATGGTCATCGCGGATGCAAAGTGGATTCGTTCTCCGTTTTTGCGGTCGAAGCGTTTTGTAAAAAATGTGTGATAGTACCCCATAATTTTTTCAATACAACAGGGAGCCATTTCAATCCCTGCTTTTATTGCTAGTTGATAGGCAAGGAACTCCCAAGCTCCTTTGTCTGTGGTGTCCGTTTTGGATGGGAATTTGGCGATCCAAAGGCTTTTATCATTGTCTAGAATATTAGCTTTTGGTCTAGCTCCACCGAGTGATGAGCCTGGTGCCATCAAAACTGATAACCATTTTTTCGCCTCATCGTTATCCTCTTCTTTTTCAAAATTAGCTGCAGCGTTTTGTAATTCACGAATAGAAGACAATGGTGGAGTAGATGCTGTTTTGTTGTTGTCCATGAAATCTCCATTAGGATCTGTTTTAAAACGAAATGCACCCATTCGGCTTGCATCGTAAACTCCTAAAAGGAAATCAATATCGTAGAGCGTTTTCGGCTTTTCATTTTTATCTTTAGCTTGTTGTATCTCTCAAAGTATCATTAATGTACGGCCCCAAGTATCTGGCATGCTGTCTAGAAATATTCCGAAGTTTTCTTTTTGGTTGGGGTATTGTGGACCACCATACAATTGAATGTCTGGGTCTAAAAGGAATTTTTGTTCTGTTTTTAACCAGTTTTTATCGTACTCAAAGCTAAATGCTTTTTTATCTTTTGCTTGTTGTGCTGATAGGATGCCAATAACTTTTGGTTCCGGCATTCCTGCCCAATGAGCGTAAACGTATATTTCAGCTTTAGTGGACATCTTAGATGGTTTGGTTTTTGTATTATTAGATTTTTAGAACTTAAGTATATTTCACTTTATCCGTCACTTATGCTTTTATTATCAAAAGTTCTCGATACAATTTTTTCTTCATTTCATTACAAAAAAATCACTCGAACTGACGGTTTATAATGACTTACGACTTATTTATACTTAACTTTTATTTAAGAAGTTCAAGGTCTTGGAGTTTTCTTCCTAGTTCATCATCTGCAGCTAGTTTAAGAATATCATCTTGAAGGCCTAATACTCTTAGTACGTTGAAATAGGCACCCATTGCAACGCTAGAGTTTCCTAATTCAATTAAATGTAGAGTTGACCTCGATAGATCAGCTCTCTCTGCTACTTGAACCATAGTGAGTTTTCGTCTTTTACGAGCCATTTTTATATTTTCTCCCATTTGTTCCAAAATCTTATCATATTTTGGAAAAACGGATTGCTTTTTACTAGTCGCCATATTAAAAATGTATGATATTCTAAACAAATATATTAATTATGTTTGAAATAACAAACATCTTGTGTCTTTTGTTATTTTGAGATAACAACAGAAAGTGTAGCTGAGAACGTACTCGATTCCGATACTAGGTATCTTTTTGTGACCAACTTGGTACTTTTTTTATTAGATGTTCATCAGTATATTGATAGTTAGGTCCACAAAAATTTTGACGCTTGGTACTAATTTCTATAAAAAACTAATACTAGACAAAATATTTAGTTTAGTGTCTAATGTTTGAAAACTAATTTTAGACAGTTAAGATGGTTGTTGTGAATAACAAAAATAACTGATTATAGGTTGTGAGCCTGCTATTTATTTCGCACTTAAGCTAAAGGATTGCTTCGCCTGTTCGAGCAAAGCTCTCGGGTGTCCGTACTATTTTAAACGAACCTATGGACAATATTTTCTTTTTAAAAGGTAATAAAAGTTGTTTCGATTGCTTTGCTTAGTTTTGGTCCTACATTGGTTTCTTTAGCAAAAGTGGACCAGTTTTTTATTATCTCACTCGTTTGTTGGATGATTTCTGTTGCTTTTTTGATGTTCATCGCTTTGGCAATTGTTATTATATCTTCTTTGGAGATGTTACTTCTCTTGCCGTTGATGCTTAAAGCGTGCTGACTTACCCATTCGCTTCCCGGTCTGTAGGCGTGGCAAATATCATAGGCCGGT
>CAMBHH010000243.1 GCA_945866505.1 Flavobacterium psychrophilum | reverse complement strand
TACGTATTAAATTTATAGGACAACTATTTTTAAATCCTACAAATTGCAAACAAAATGTAAACAGAGAATTATGAATAACGAAAAATGGAGTGAAATTTGTTTTTTATTATCAGATAGTGTAAAACCTGATATTAGTGAAAACGCATTTGAAAAAAATATTATTCAAGCTTTAAGAGTTTTAAATTGGAAACAATTTTTAAATGATTTTGACATACGTCCTTCATTTCAAGTGGGAGCTTCCAATAGAATTACCCCAGACTTTGTAATAAAATCAGCCAACCAAAATAAATTGTTTGTTATAGAAATAAAGCAACCAAATATCCCTCTTAATTCTAATTTCCAGCAACAATTATTTTCCTATATGAGATATTTGAAATTAGAATATGGTATTTTAATTGGTCAAAGCATTCAAATATTTTATGATGGAGATTTGGTTAAACAAGAGGACCCTATTTTGCTTGAAACAATCAAATTTGAGCACAACAATGAAAGAGGAATAACTTTTGTTCAATTATTTGACAAAGAAAATTTTGATAAAGAAGCATTGAAAGACTTTACTTTAAAATCATTATCGAAAATCAACCTTAAACAAGATTTTAAAGAACTTACCACAAAAATAGTTTCTGATAATTTCAATAAAAGACTAATTGAATTAATTAAGCAAGATTTTATTAGTGAATATGATGGCGAATTGATTGATTCAGTGCTTGCAGAATTGAGAATAGAAATATTTGAGAAAAACATATCTAATATTTCTTCAAAAACACCAAATCAGCAACATATCCACTCAAAACTAGAGAGTTCTCCAGGAACATTAGAAAACAATAATGAAAAAGATTATTCGAAATATTATTTTAATGGACAAACTCTTGGTAAAAATCGACTAGTATTAGCGGTAATTAAAAACTACGTTGACAACAATCCAAATACAACTTTTAGTCAATTAAAATCTAAGTTCCCTGACCGAATACAAGGTCAAGAAACATTTACAACAGAAAATGTTGCCAAGAATAAAAAATCCAGAAGAAATTTTATTAAACCAAGCGAATTGATTCCTTTAGCCGACGAAACTATTGCAGTAAGTACTCAATGGGGAGCTTTCAATATCAAAGTATTCATCGATCATTGCAAACAAATGAACATTGACATAGAAAAATCACAATAATGTAAGATGGTACTCTTGCTCAAATCAGAAATATTGATATACTGGGGTTTTTAGTAAAATTGCCATTTCCCCGCTACCGCCTGAAATGAAATTCGACGAAGTGACCCGAGGCTAATGGCCGAACTGTGCTTAGCAATTCCATACAGGTTGTATAAATTTACCCGAATACCTGGCTATGAAACGTAATTTTTCAGACAAATGCAACAGTTACAATGGAATGAAAACCACCCCTGAAACATAATCAGCAATTATGATAATAACAATTAGTATATTTTCGCTTGCAGGACTATTGTTGTTTTTTCTTTTTCAACAATCAATAGAAAAGAAGAAATATCAAGACACCGCTTACCTATATAATTTACAGCAAATCCCTTCATTTTTTGATACTATTCAAAAACTAAACGACTACGTTACTTGGGTACAACGTGACCAAATAAAATCAAAATATTCAGCAGTTGGACAGTTTTTTAAAAACAAAACCAATTTTTACAAGAAAGAAGAAAGTGTCAAAAAATTCAATGAAATTTTCAGCGATTTTGACAACTATATTGTCAGATACAATCAAAATTATGTCCGTACTCAAAAAGAAAAACTCAACCAATATTTTGATGATATTGAAGGTAAAAAATTAGACGACCAACAACGAACTGCACTAATAACAGACGAATATTCAAACTTGATTATTGCCGGTGCCGGTTCGGGCAAAACCTTAACGATCATTGGTAAAGTTAAATATCTAATAGAACAGAAAAATGTAAAGCCTGAAAACATTTTACTTTTATCATTTACTAAAAAAACGGTCGATGAATTAAATGAACGATTAAAAAACATTGGACTTGGAGCACGGGCAACTACTTTCCATAAATTGGGCTACGATACCATAAAAAACAACTTAACAACCGTTCCTGCATTAACGAATGAAAATACATTAAGTAATGTAGTCAAAGAATATTTAGCGAAAGAAATTTTCAACAATGCAGAAGCATTAGAAGCATACATCGTGTATGTCGCGTGTTATATGAACATTCCAGAAGAACACGAAAGTTATAATTCACTTGGCGAAAAATTAGATACCGAAAAAGGTGTAGATTTTCAGACTTTAAAATCTAAATGTGAACCCGAATTAAACAAAGTTGCAAAAGTAAAACTTGACACAATTCAAGGCGAAAAAGTAAAAAGTGTGGAGGAACTTACCATAGCAAACTTTTTGTATCTAAACGGTATTGAGTATGAATATGAAATGCCCTATCCTTATGGTGACAAAATGTATCGCCCCGATTTTTATCTAAAAGACTTCGACATTTATTTAGAACATTTTGGCGTTGACGAAAATAATGGTGCAAAATGGCTTACACCATTTAATGAACAAAAATATGTCGAAGAAATGGAGTTAAAACAAGAAAAACACAAAACTCATAACACCAAACTTTTAGAAACATATTCCTATTACAACAGAGACCATATTTTGCTCGATAAATTGCGAGAAATGTTGGAAAATGAAAATGTAATTTTTAAGCCAAGAGATACAAAAAGTATTTACACAAAAGTTACGGACAACGATAAGAATTTTGGAAAAGAAATTACAAATCTTATTGTAACTTTTATTAATCTTAGCAAATCAAGACAGTTAAATTATAATTCAATAATGGCTTTGTTTTCAGATAGAAACAAAGCTGAAAATGAGTTTATGCTCGAAAGACAAGAAATCTTTTTGAAATTTGCACTTCCAATTCTAAAAAAGTACGACACTACGCTCAAAGAGAAAAGTGACATTGATTTCAATGATATGATAAATCAGGCAACTGACATTGTAAAAGAAAACAAACCTGAATACGCGTATCAGCATATTATTATTGACGAATACCAAGACATTTCATATTCACGTTTCAACCTAATTAAAGAAATTCGAGAACTATCAGGAGCAAGACTAATTTGTGTTGGCGATGATTGGCAATCTATTTATCGTTTTGCAGGTAGTGACATTTCATTGTTTAGTAATTTTGAAAAATATGTTGGTAAATACGAACAATTATTTATTGAGCAAACCTACCGAAATTCGCAATCTCTAATTGATATAACTTCAAAGTACATTCAAAAAAACGCCAAACAAATATCTAAAAACCCAAAATCTAAAAAAGATCATTTAGAAAATCCAATTAAGTTTGTTTCATATTCACAAGACAATGCCGAAGCTATTTTCATAAATGAAGTCCAAGCACTTATAGACAAAAATGGCAACAAGCCTATTTTGATTTTGGGTCGTCATAGTTTTGACATCAATGAATTTATTAAACTCACACCAAACAGCAAAATAAAGTATTTCGAACGTAGCGATAAATTAGAAATAGAAGGCTTTGAATATATTGAGATGAAATACATCACAGTACATAAATCAAAAGGACTAGAAGCCGATAATGTAATTGTGCTAAACCTAAAAAATCACTTACTTGGTTTTCCTAACAAAATGTCTGACGACCCGATGTTATCTTTATTACTCAGCGATGATGAAGAATATCGTTTTGCAGAAGAGCGTAGATTGTTTTATGTAGCACTAACAAGAACTAAAAACGAAGTTGTACTACTTATTCCTTCTGACGTTTCTTTATTTGCAGAAGAATTAGTAACTGACAACGACTTCTTATTTACTGCAAACAATGAAAAATTGAGCAAAACAAATTGTCCGTATTGTAAAACAGGGCATCTTGTGATCAGACAAAATCCATTAAAACAGAACCAATTTTTAGGTTGTTCACATTACCCTAGTTGTAATCAGACATTTAATAACATAGAAATTTTGGAAAACACTATACTTTGTCCTAGTTGCAAAAGCGGTTTTATGACCAAGAGAAGCGGACAATTCGGAAACTTTTTAGGTTGTACAAATTATCCGAAATGCAAAAAGACAATAAAATTACAATGACACTGCCCGAACCGTTAATATGAACCCCATTTTCATCATCATTCGTTTATATAATTGCAACCAGATTACTAATTAGAACCATTTTGCATCTAATAGTATTAGCAGCCAATTTACTATACGATTTCATTAAACTTCACGCGCAATCCTTTAGTTTTGTCAATGCAATAAATTTGTAATTTTAAATCAACAACCCAACCGATTAAGTGAACCTACGCGCAATAAAAGTTAACGACTTATCGCTTGATTAGGACTTCATCGGTTTTTACTGAAAAAGCATCAGAGTAGTAA
>CAMBHH010000242.1 GCA_945866505.1 Flavobacterium psychrophilum | reverse complement strand
TTTGCAATTGGAGCCTATTTTGAAAAGCAAAATGACAAACTCGTGCTCAAAATAGCGCTCAATAAAAAACGAAGAAATTGGTTCTCTGGTTTATGGAATTATCAAATGAATTATCCTTTTGAAATCTCTAATGCGTAATATGGGTTTAATCTTTCTTTTACAGTACCATCACTTTTATAATATGAAGAGAATGTTAAAAAAAAATCATATTTATTTATACCATTGATGATAGTAAATTTAATTGGATCGAATTTATACTTCCCCTCCTTAAACGAAATTTCAATTATATATTTAGCATTCGAAGTCCCATTAAAAGATTCTGTAAAACCTTCAATTCTTATCATATCATTTTCGATTTGTGATTGAATGACTTCATTTGAGTTCTTAAAAGTGAATGAAATCCATTCGATTGTTTTTTTATAAATTTCACTTTGTGTTTTTGTTTCACAAGTTGTTACAATATAGTCTGTAATCCCTTCTCCTGTAACTTTAAATAATGAATCTTGACTGAAACATAAATTTGTAAACGAGGCAGTCATAAGCAATGTGTAAATAATTTTTTTCATAATTTAATTTGTAAAAAGTTTTAATATTTAGTTTTAAAGTTTAATTATTATCTAAAATTCCATCAAGCAGTTTGTTATATTTTACTTCGGAAGCCTTCCAAATTTTTGTTTCTAAATCGAAAAGTTTGTCTTCAAATTCTTCGGCTAATTCTGTTTTTCCTTTTATCATTTCTTTTAACACTAATTGCTCTTTAAGAATTTCTCTTAAAAATTCTTGACTTCTGTTTGTGATTTCTATAATACGAAGTAAAGAAACTCCGATGTTTACTTCAAATTTTTGATTTCCTGAATTTTTTAGAATTTCTTCTGGTGTCATAATCTTTTATCTTTAGTTATTTTATATACGGTTTTCTAAACTGAATGCCAACGTTTTGCAGCTACATGAGGTTTGGGAAAAACACACCTTAAGTTTCGGGTGATGACTGAACTTTAAGACACAAAACCATCTTCAGAGTTATCCTAAAGCCCAAATCTTGTGTAACTGCTGTTAGGGCTTCGGTTTTTTATTTATTCCAATTTTCACATTTCATTTTTCGGTTACGCTTCCGCACCGTTTTTAAGTCAGCAGCAATTTTTAAAATTAAATTATTATGAAGATTTTTTTAAAGAATCTAATTCAATTTTTAAAGATTCGTTTTCTAAACGCATTTGGTTTATGTCCTTTTGAAGATTATGATAAACGCCATTTATCTCGTCAAATTGTTCTTTTAATAACTTTAAGTCCGATTCTTTATTTAGTAGTGAAAATACTTGCGGAATTAATGAAAACAAAAAACCTATAATTATGTATTTAACGTTATTACTAAAATCTTTTTTATGTGATTCAATTGCAGATTTTGCTAATTCTGTATTATATTCTAAATACTCTAATATTTCTTTTGGTATTCCTGTATTAATTTCTTTAAGTGTTTTCATTTACTTTTGGTATTTCGGTTATCTAAACTGAGCCCTAACTTGTATATACTCGCTACAAACATTCTCATATGCACCGAAAATCGGGTAGTTTGGCGAAGGTTTGTTTCGCTTTATTATTTATCAAATATATTAATTTTTTCTTACAAATTATCAAATGGACTTTTATATTAAAACCAACCTCCATAAACCAAAAAAACTTCTCTTTTCAGAGAAGTTTTCGTTAACTATTTAATCCATTTAGAACTGACCACCGACTACTATTTTTAAACATCATCATAATCCACCACAATTTCTGCTGAGGTTGGACACGCTTGACAAGTTAGAATCAAACCTTCAGCGATTTCGCTATCGCTAAGTATGGAGTTTTTCTTCATTTCCGCAGTTCCTGATTTTACTCGGGCGAGACAGCTGCTGCAAATGCCACCTTGGCAAGAATATGGAGCGTCAATGCCTTGTTTGAGCGCTGCTTCGAGGATGGTTTGTTTTTGCGACATTTCAAAAGTTGTTTCGTCGTCGTCCACCGTAATGGTAATTTTCGAGTGTCCTTCGTGAGAACCGGCTTGAAGATTTTCTGTAGTTGAACTAGAAAATAACTCAAATTTAATATTTGAATCTTTTACATTCTGTTCCTTCAAAACTTTAGTAACACTTGTAATCATTTCTTCTGGTCCGCACAAATAGAACTTGGCGAATTCTAATTCCTTGTGTTTGTTGTTCAATACAAAATTAACGACTGATTTATCGATTCTTCCAAAAAGTGATCCATCGGCTTTGACTTGACTAAAGACATAATGTACAAATAATCGTCCGGTATATTTTAGTTGTAAATCGTGTAATTCCTGGTGAAAAATGGTTTCCTCTGCCGATTTATTTCCGTAAACCAATACAAAAGAACTTTGTGGTTCGCTTTTCAAAACCGATTTTAAAATAGAAATTGCAGGAGTAATTCCGCTTCCGGCCACAAAAGCCGCATAATTTTTTAGATGGTCACTTTCGGGTTCAAAAGTAAATTTTCCTTCTGGTTCCCCCACTTCAAGGACATCACCAGCTTTTAGTTTGGTATTGGCAAATTGCGAAAAAGCACCGTTTTTTACTGCTTTTACCGCAATTCTTAATTCGCCACTTTCTGGATTAGCACAAATAGAATACGCCCGACGAATTTCTTTTCCGTCCAACGTTAATCTCAAATTGACATATTGACCGGCAATAAAAGTATATTGAGGTTTGAATTCTTCGGGAACATTAAAAAGTATAGAAACTGAGGCTGTGGTTTCGCGTCTTACTTCTTTTATGATGAGTTTTTTGAATAAAGGCATTGTATTTTTTTTGCAAAGATAGTAAACCAAAAAAAAGTATAGAAGTTAATGAGTTTAGAAGTTTAACTTTTTGTAACATTTAACTACATTTAGCAACTAATTGCGAAACTAAACCACAATCTATATGATCAAAAAATTTCTTTATCTTGAATGGAAGGCTTTTACAAGGTCGGCATCGTTCGGAGCAAATTTGGCTATAAAAATATTGATAGGTTTTGTAGCCGTATATTTCACTTTGATTTTTTTGGCATTGGGAATCGGGGCATTTTACATTCTTAAGAAGATGAATATGGATCCCATCGTTACCATCAATAAATTTATGATTTATTATTTGGTATTTGATTTAATCATTCGACTTTTACTACAGAAAATCCCAGTGATGAATATTCGACCGCTCTTAGTTTTCCCAATAAAAAAATCCACCATTGTTCATTTTTCATTGGGAAAAACAGCCTTGTCCTTCTTCAATTTTGTTCACGCTTTTTTCTTTCTTCCATTTAGTATTATTTTGATTTACGAAGGATACGATGTTTTGTCGGTAATATTTTGGCATACCGCAATGGTGTCGATGATTTATATCAACAATTTTGTCAATATTGTGTTGAGCAATAAGGACAATTTATTTGCTGTATTTTTAGGAATCGCAGCTGTTTTTGGCGGATTGCATTACTATGGTTTTTTTGATATTACGAATTACACAGCCACTTTTTTTGATGCTCTTTTCAATACCTATTGGGCATTTGTGATTCCGATTTTGGTTTTAATAGGTTTGTATCGTTACACTTTTAATTATTTCAAAAACGATTTATACCTCGATGCGGGACTTTCTACAAAACACGATATTGCCAAAACCGAAGATTTGACTTGGTTGAACCAATTTGGCAGCATTGGAACTTTCTTGAAAAACGACATAAAATTGATAAAAAGGAACAAAAGATCTAAAACCACGGTGATAATGAGCGTACTATTTCTTTTTTATGGTTTACTTTTTTTTACTAATGGGATCGAAGCTTATAACAATCCGGTGATGCATGTTTTTGCCGGAATTTTTGTGTCGGGTGGATTTTTAATCACTTTTGGTCAATTTGTACCGAGTTGGGACAGTGCATATTACCAATTAATGATGACGCAAAACATTCCATACAAAGGCTATTTGGACTCAAAATGGTGGTTGATGGTAATAGCGACAGTCGTTTCAACTATTATTGCATCGTTTTATCTTTATTTTGGATGGCAGATTTATTTAACAATAGTTGTGGGAGCAATTTATAACATCGGAGTCAATTCGCATTTAGTATTGCTTGGCGGTGCCTACACAAAAACACCAATAGATTTGAATTCTGGAAAAGGGGCTTTTGGCGACAAAAAAGCTTACAATATAAAAACAATGTTAATCTCGATTCCACAATTGGCTCTACCAGTTTTACTTTATTGGATTGGTTCAACTTTTGCTAATGCCAATGTTGGATTGGCATTAGTTGCACTATTTGGAATAATTGGATTTGCATTTAAAAACACATTTTTTTCATTAATAGAAAAAGTGTATAAAACAGAAAAATACAATACTATCGCGGCATACA
>CAMBHH010000241.1 GCA_945866505.1 Flavobacterium psychrophilum | reverse complement strand
GCCAATTGGTAACCTTCTATTTCAAAATTCTTTTCTGGATAATTTTCGGATGTCAAAGCGGTTTGAATAGTTTTGGCAAACATTCCGAACAACCAACTTTTTCGATACAAATGATTGTATTGCATTTGGTTCGAACTGTTTTTGGCCTCTTGCGAACCTATAGATAGCAAGTTTTTATTTTCGTTTTGAACATAAGTAATCGTCACAGAATGATTTTGTTTTCCTCTATTATAGAACAAACTGTTCCTCAAACTTGAATTGAATCCCAAGACATTTTCCTCAGTTTTGCTAAACGGATTTAAGTCAAAATTATCGCCTTTGTTTTCCACTTTTCGATCAACAATATAGGAAGTTTGATTGTAGAAATAGGAAAGCATTTTTTTAAAACCCCTTTCGTTTTGCCATTGATTGGGATTTAAAGTAATTGATTGTGAAAATTTATTCTGATGCGTTTTGATGTAAATTCGGTTAGGCAAATAAATTCTAATGTATTTCGCCTGATCCACAAAAGGCGCTACTTCAAACTCCTCTAGTTCCTGAATTCCGTTGCTGTTGTAATCGTTCCAAGTGTAAACACCTTGACCAACTGGAACTTCTAAATAGGTAAATTCCTGCTGCGGAATTGAACCTGAATTGGTTTCAAAAACTGTCGTCGATTGTACCAATTGATTGAAAAAACGGTCGTTGTAAATCATTCTGGAATTCAGCGAAGGTTCGTTTTTCTTGGACACATCGACAAAATCCAAAACCCTATAATTCACAAAAAGAGATAAATCGCTTTTGTTGGTTTGAATCAATTTCCATCGTAGGGCAAAAGTTTGTGAATTGTTTACGCGTTGAATAATTCCGTTTTGTAAACTGTCATTGGCTCTTTTGTAATAACCCAATTCCACAAAAACTTTCGTACTATCACCACGACCGGCAAAAAGTCCATACTCCGTGAATCGTTGGCTTAAAACTGAAAATTGGCTAGTCGATTTGTTTTTTTCTTGGTTGTCTTCCAATCGGAGACGAGTACCAACCCAGTTTTTCTTAAAATGATATTTGACTTGTGTTTGATTTCGCAAAAATTTCGATGTAGACTCAGCAGCATCACTATTCAAAAAACTACCTCGACTTTGTATCTTCCAATTTTTCAAGTTGAACGAAGCATTCAAAATATGACGGTTTCCAGAAAAACTTTCAGAGAAATCGAGTTTTTCGAGTTGGTAAACCCAATTTCCTTTTTCTGGTAAAATCATTTGCAAGCCAGAAACCAAATAACTTTGATTGCCAATGGCAGTAGCTCCTAAATTCCAATCACGGCTAAATTCAATAGTGTAAAGTCGTTCCACAGAACTGAAATCTTTAGCAATAAACTGATAATTGGCGAAAGCATCTACATTCCATTTTTTTGAAAATAGTCGTTGTTTTGCATTTATTTTGGTCGCCAATCCTTGATTGTTCGAATCGTTTTGTGATGAAAAAAGATTCCGGTCGTTGTTGCTTACGCCAATTTCAAAATCAATTGCTGTTTTCTCCGTTGGATTGTATTTCCCTAAAAACGTGGCGACTTGGGTTTTAATTGGCGCAACTAGTTGAATAATTGGTTCGTAATTTCCTTGCAGAATTCCATTTAAGGGTTCACGATATTCGTAAATCCTACCAATGGCTGCACTGTTTTTTAGAATGTAATTTCCTTTATTGGCAGCAACTTGCGTAAAACGAACATTATATAAAACATCGTTCGGATTATTCGAATATTCGAAAACTTCGATCGTGTTTACCACTGTTTTCTTATACAATATTTTGTTGTTAGAATACGAATCTAAATAGGCAGATGGCGCAACCATTAAATCTGTATTATCACCAGCTTGTGCCAAAATTTGTGCTTGTTCTGCCGATAGACTTTGTTGTAAAGGCTGGTTTTTCAAATCGTTTTCAGAATACAAATAACTGCCAAAACTCCATTTTTTACTTTCGTGGCTTCCGCCGGCATAAGTGACGAGTCGGGTATAATTTTGGTTAGAATATTGGTATTCAACGGCAATTCGCATTTCGGAAGTAATCGTAAATGATGGTGTAAACAGGATTTCTCCCGCATTATAATCGATGGTATAATCGTTGTTTTCACCTCGTTTCAAAAGGATTCCGTTCACGTAAACCCGCTCCGAACCCGAAATGACCAAAACATACAATTCGCCACTTCGACCAATTAATTTGTAAGGACCTTGATTCCCTTCCTGACCCCCAAAATCGCTTTTGGCATATTGTCCTCTCACCAATGCTGCAGAAGCAAAAATATTTGTCTTGTTGTCTTCGTTTCCAAAGTCGAAACTGGCTGAGATTCCTTGTGCTTTTTTGTCGAAATTTAGGAACTGGGTTTTATGGTTTTCTAGGAACACATCGCCAGCTCTAATATTCCATTTCTCACTAAAAAGCTCCATAAAAACATTGTCGAATTGATCCAGTTTTTGAGAATAGCCACCGTCTTGTAAAGGAATATTATTGTCTTGCAAGGATGCTCGCAAACTTATTTTTTCGGACAGTTTTCCCGTGATTTGCAAATCGAGATTGGAGTTCAAAACCGAATTTTGATTATTGCCGACCGTTACGCCACGCGTGATGCTTCCCGAAGTATTAAGTCCTTCAAATGGAATGCTTTTTTTCTGGAGACTTTCTTCTTCCACTTTATACAAGCTTCCCGAAATTGCTTCATTGCTTAACACTTTACTATCGTCATAAATGCGATATTCTTTGGTTAAAATATCGGGAAATTTCAGGTAATGTACTGTTAACGAATCTGCATTGGCAGGAAATTTTTCGTTTAAAATGAGTGTTCCTTTTGCGAAATTTATTTGGTAAAAAGTAGAATCAATGGGTTGGTCTTTGGCGTCAAGCAATTTAAAATTACTCGAATTGATACTAGTCCTTTCTATTTGAATTGTGTCCCGAGTGATGGGAATTTTTATGGTTTTGTACAACGAATTTACTTCCTGAGCTAGGAGTCCAGAAAAGCAGAATAGTGTCAACAAAATCAGGATGCTTTTTAACATAAAGAGTATAACGTCTATACGTCAAAAGTAGTGTATTCTAGAAAATAATTGAGGCAAGTCGCAACTTTACGGCTACAAATTCAAAATCAATTTTCCTTAGTCACAATTTGCATCGTCTCACGGCTGACTTGTTTTAGCAAAACAGTTTTGTTGTGCTCTACAGTTTGTGCTGCTTTATCATTAAAATGTCTGATGGTGTATAGGGTTACATTTTCATCAAAATCAACTTTGAATTTTTTGGAAAGAATGGGATTCAAATCTTTAAAATTTCCAAATTTATCCTCAACACATACCGAAAAACTGATGGCTGAATTCTGAATTAGATTTACTTTTAGTTTAAATTGGTGAAACAAAGCAAAGATTTCGCTGATATTTTCTTCCATAATAAAGGAAAAATCTATGGAGGAAAGCGAAATCAAAAGCTGATTTCTTTTGACAATAAAACTCGGGATTTGCCACTCCGAATCAGAACCTTTAGACACGCAAGTTCCCGCCAGCATTGGATTTATAAACGATTTTACATACAAAGGAATTTCCTTTTTTTGCAATGGCTGCAAGGTTTTGGGGTGAATTACAGTTGCGCCATAAAACGCCATTTCAATAGCTTCACGATAGGAAATATGACTCAGCAAACTGGCATTTTCAAAATATCTTGGATCGGCATTCATTACTCCGGGAACATCTTTCCAAATGGTTACGCTTTCGGCATTAAGGCAATAGGCAAAAATTCCTGCGGTATAATCTGAGCCTTCACGACCTAAAGTTGTAGTGAAATTATTTTCGTCAGAACCCAAAAATCCTTGGGTAATGTTCAGCATTTTTTTCTTAATGTTTTTAGAAATAGTAGCCTGAGTTAATTCCCAATCTACTTCGGCATCACGATAATTTGAATTGGTTTTTATGAAATTACGCACATCAAGCCATTGCGTCTTTATACCCATAAAATTCATAAAATGGCTTAAAATCATAGTCGAAATCAATTCGCCATAACTCACTATTTGGTCATAAACAAAATTGTAATTTGGTGATTTATTATGTGCCAAAAAATATTCTAAGTCTGAAAACAGCGCGTTTACGGCAGCAAAAACTTCGCTTTTTTCGTCTGCGAATAAATCCAGCAAAATTTGATTGTGGTATTTTTTTACTTCTTGCACCGATGAATTCAATTCTTCCGATTTTTCAAAGTAATTTTTTATTACTTCTTCGAGTGCATTTGTTGTTTTCCCCATAGCAGAAACCACCAACAACACATCTTCGTAACCCACTTTTTGTAAAACGTCATATACGTTTTTTATTCCTTCGGCGTCTTTTACAGAAGCACCCCCAAATTTGAATACTCTCATTTTAA
>CAMBHH010000240.1 GCA_945866505.1 Flavobacterium psychrophilum | reverse complement strand
TTTGCTTCAAAAAAACCATACCGCCCCAAGGCGTAATCTCTTTATTGGTAAAGGATACATCGAATTCCATAGTGTTGATTTTTCTAATGCTACGCATTAGGATTTTGAACTCAAATTTAGTTGTTTTTTTCTAATGCGTAATCTGGGTTTATGAAAAAGTACTCATTGTTAACAGGGATGTGCGCATTAGGATTGTTTTTTTCTTGCGCTACAAATCCATTCACAGGAAAACAAAGTTTAAATTTTGTCTCTAACAGTCAATTATTTCCATCCTCTTTTCAACAATACGGAACTTTTTTGAAAGAAAATAAAGTTTTAACTGGAACAACAGACGCCAGACGGGTTGAAAGCGTTGGGATGAAAATTAAGGCTGCTGCTGAACGTTGGTTAAAGGCGAACGGTCAAGCCGAATATCTCATCGGGTATGAATGGGAATATAAATTAATTGAAAATAAAGAAGTCAATGCTTGGTGTATGCCAGGCGGTAAAATTGTAGTGTATTCAGGGATTTTACCTGTGACCAAAGACGATGCAGGATTAGCCACTGTAATGGGACATGAAGTTTCGCATGCATTGGCAAATCATGGTGCTCAAAGAATGAGCGCATCTCAATTGCAACAATTGGGTGCAGTAGGTATAGCCGTCGCCACGGGAAGCAAAAGTGCAGAACAGCAACAAATGTGGCAACAGTATTACGGATTAGGATCTGAGGTTGGAGTGATGCTTCCTTTTAGTAGAAACCATGAAACCGAAGCCGATAAAATAGGATTAACACTTATGGCAATTGCAGGTTATAATCCTGAATTAGCAATAACATTTTGGGAAAGAATGTCCGCAAGTAGTAGTGGAAATAAACCGCCGGAATTTCTTAGCACGCACCCAGCCGATGCAACGAGAATTGCTAATTTAAGAAGACTAATTCCAGAAGCAAAAGCTGAAGCTTTAAAATTTGGAGTTATCTTTAAATAATGGAAAAAAAAAATTTATGCTTTTAATATAAAAATACCTTTTAGGATGCTACTAAGGCATTCGATGTTCCTGCAACGAAAGCCACAGACAAAATTTACTTTTCTGTTGATATAAAAAAAGCTGCATTTTTTACTAATGCAGCTTTTTTAATTATCTAAATGACTAGGTTACGATAGGCGTGATGGTCTATGAATTGAATTATTTTAAAATAAATTATCAAACAATAACTACCATCCTAAACCATAATCTTCCCCGTGATTGCTTGAGCCGCCCCAAAAACTGCCGTGAATCCAATCGAAATAAATAGCGTTTATTGGGCCACTTGTTCGTTCTCGATACGACAGTCGATACCCCATTTGACTTAAATCTTTACGTACCCATGCTGGCATTTGATTGTTCAAAATAAGGGAGCCATTTTCTTTTTCGTGATCACCAAAACTGGAATACATTTGATTAGTTATAAAACTTGGTGCTTCACAAGCCTCTTGAACAGTCATATTAAATTCGACCATATTTAAGAAAAATTGAGTAAGAAGTTGGTCTTGTTCATCACCAGCTTGTTTTGCAAAAGAAAGAAATGGTTTGCCGTCCTTTAAAGCTAGAGTTGGAGTGAGTGTTACTCTTGGACGTTTGCCTGGCGCTACTACATTGAAAGGGTTTTCTTTTTCATCGAGAACAAAACTTTGCATGCGTTGGCTCATTCCAATACCTGTCGTACCAGCAATACAAGCTGGAACCCAACCACCACTTGGAGTAACCGAAACGACCCAGCCTTCTTTGTCAGCCGCCTCAATGGAAGTTGTTCCTGCTGTAAAATCTTGAAAATACTGTTCTGTTAAAGGTTTCTTTAAATCAAAATCAACACTTCCAAAAGATTTCAGCGTGTTTTGAAAAGGATTAATTGCCCCTTGGTATGGATATGGATTTCCTGGACCAATGTTAGGATTATTTTTGCTAGGGTCTATTAGTTTACTACGATCTTTTGCATAATCTTTAGACAATAATCCTTTCATTGGTTCGTCTGGACCAAAGGCAGGATCACCGTAATAAAAATCTCTATCGGCAAAAGCCAAATTCATCGATTGGTATAACGTGTGAATGTATCGAGTCGAATTATATCCCATACTTTTAAGATCGAAATTTTCTAAAATGTTTAATGTCTGCAACATTACTGGACCTTGGCTCCATTGTTGCAATTTATAAACCTCAATGCCTTTGTAATTAGTTGATAAAGGTTCTTCTATTTTTACTTTCCATTGTGCTAGATCTTCCTTGGTTATCAAACCCCCTTGTTCTTGGCAACTACGAGCATATTCAGCAGCAATATCACCTTTATAAAATCGGTTGTAAGCTTCATAAATTGCATCCTTTCTAGATTTTCCTTTTTTTAAAGCTTGTGTTTCGGTGTCAATAAGTTTTTGTAATGTTTTGAGTAAATCTGTTTGGACAAAAATTTCCCCAGCTTCGGGAGCTTCTCTAGTTTCTCCTAAATGAGTTAGAAATACTTTTTTAGAATAGGGCCACGATTTTATTCGTTCTTTTTCGCGTTCGATAGAATTTGCTGTTTGAGCCTCAATAGGATATCCTTCCGCCATTTGCATTGCTGGAGCTAATACTTCTTTTAGACTCATCGTTCCATATTCTGCAAGCATCGTCATTAATCCTCCAGCGGTGCCTGGAGTTACCGCAGCTAGTGCTCCATATTGCGGAGGGTATTTCATTCCTTTATCTTTGAAAAAATTTGGCGTGGCGCCTGTTGGAGCAACTCCTAACGCGTTTATGGCAATCACTTTTTTAGTTTTCGGATTATAGATAAGTGCTTGTGTTTCTCCACCCCAACTCAAAACGTCCCACATGGTACATGTAGCTGCTAACATAGCACAAGAGGCATCTATAGCATTGCCTCCTTTAGAAAAAATCATCGCACCGGCTGTTGCAGCAAGCGGTTTTCCTGTTATTGCCATCCAATGTTTTCCGTGTAACGGGGGTTTTTGAGTAGATACAGGAAAATTGTTAAAAGACTGAGCACTAGAAATTAATGATGTTACAAAAAATAGAAAGGTGACGATTTTTTTCATTTATCAAATTGGTTTAGTTTATGGATTTTTTATGCTTAAATCTTTCAAAAAAATAAATCTAGTATTTTTTATAAATGTACAAATCAATTTTAAAAATGCCACTTTATTATTTTGTTTTATGGCAAGCGTTTGTGGACTTGTTCTTATCCTTCTAAAAAAATAACTCATTTAATTCTGCGACCACATTTTTATAGTCGATTTGCAATAGAAACAACCTTTTCTACTTGTCATTTAATCTACAAGAAATTGAATTTATGATGAGAAAATTGCTTTCGATAAATGTGCCTTTAGGGAAAATATATTTCACTCACTACTGTAAATAAAAAAGGAGGCGATCTCAAAAATTTGATTGCCTCCTTTTTTTTATGAATTCAATTTATTTTTTTATGATTTTTTTGGAAATAGTTTTTCGATCCTCCGTTATCATTTTTATGACATAAGTTCCTGGTATCAAATCACCTAATTCAATTTGCTGGTTAATTCCAATACTTTGAAAAGAAACTAAAGTTCCTTTGATGTCAAAAACTCCGGCTTCACTTACTTTTTCTTTGGACTCAATTTTTAGAGTTCCATAAGTTGGATTGGGATATAGAATAAAATCAGTAGTCAAAATTTCTTTATCAGAAATGGATAAAGTGACACTATTATAGTTTGAATCGAACCATTTATCAGCCGTGATTCCAGTCAAGTCAGGACTTTGAATGTTGCCTGCTTGGTTTCTGAAAATTACATTTACAGAAGTTACTCCAGCAAAAGTATATTTATACCAACCATTGGCATCAGCTGTCATAGGAATGGATTGCGCCCAAGAAATCGGAGGAACGGCACCAGCAGGCAATGCAGACCAATAGTAGATTTTTGGAATTCCCCAACTAGCCAAAGGTTTAAAATAAACGGTAATTGGGCTTATATTTCCAATGGAATACTTTTGAGTGGCTGTGCTTTGATTTCCATCCGCATCAACTGCCAAAATATTGAAAGTTGTGGTAGCAGTGATTTTGATAGTTTTAGTTGAAACAAAGCTTGGAGACAAAGTAGTTGGAGTACTTCCATCGGTGGTGTAATATACTTTTGGGCTTGGGTCATTAGAATCTGTTGCGGTGATAATTACATCGATAGGAGTTGCAGAATAATTAGAGGCTGGTAAGAAAGCAATTTTTGGCGCTACATCTAAATTTTTTCCCACCCAAACGTGTTGAATTTTCGATTTGGTTACATTTCCTTTCTTATCGGTAACTTCCACATAATAATCCAATAGTTTTTCAGAAATCCCAGCAATTTCAGCGTAATATTGAGTAGAGATAACGGTGGGCAACATATATAAATCAGCTTGTGTATTGCTAGTAATATTTCCCTTTGGAAAAATTCTTTCAGCCATTGGCAAAGTGACCCAGCTACCTACTTC
>CAMBHH010000239.1 GCA_945866505.1 Flavobacterium psychrophilum | reverse complement strand
GAGCAAATCAGAAAAGCATTAGACGATGCCAATACAGAATCAGAAAGACCTACTTTGATTATTGGTAAAACCATTATGGGTAAAGGTTGCGTTTTAGCCAATGGTGATATGTATGAAGGCGAATGTGAATTGCACGGAAAACCTATTGGTGACACCAAAGCTGATTTCACAAAAACCTTAATCAACTTAGGGGCAAATCCAGAAAGTTCTTTTGATATTTTCGAGGATGTTCAAGCCTATTATTCTGAAGTTTTGGCTAAAAAAACTGCTTCAGCTGCTATCAAAAAAGACACTGTGGCTGTTTGGAAGAAGGCAAACCCCGCTTTGGCACAAAAAATGGAAATGTTCCTTTCTGGAGTACTTCCTGATTTAGATTTGAGTCAAGTAGTTCAAAAAGCTAATGTTGCTACCAGAGAAGCTTCTTCTATAGTATTAGGATATTTGGCAGAAAAAGTGGAGAATATGATCGTTTCTTCGGCGGATTTATCCAACAGTGATAAAACAGATGGTTTCTTGAAAAAAACTACGGTTTTACAAAAAAATAATTTCAAAGGTGCTTTTTTACAAGCTGGAGTTGCTGAGTTAACGATGACTGCTATCGCCAACGGAATCGCACTTCACGGAGGTGTTGTTCCTGTAGTGGCAACTTTCTTTGTGTTTTCAGATTATATGAAACCTGCCATTCGATTGGCAGCCATTCAAGAATTGCCTGTAAAATATGTCCTGACTCACGATTCATTTAGAGTAGGCGAAGATGGGCCAACGCACCAACCAATTGAGCAAGAAGCTCAAATGCGTTTGATGGAAAAAATCAAAAACCATAAAGGTCACCAAAGTTTATTAGCACTTCGACCTGCCGATGCTATCGAAACTTCAGTAGCTTGGGATATGGCGTTGAAAAATACAACTACACCAACAGCATTAATTCTTTCAAGACAAAACATCAAAGACATTCCTGCAACGGGAACTTCTAGATACCAAGAGGCAACTGAAGCTAAAAAAGGAGGTTATTTAGTAAAATCTACTCCAAATGCTGATATTACTTTATTCGCCAATGGATCAGAGGTGGCTACACTTATAGGTGCTGCTGCAATTTTGGAAACAGATAATAATCTAAAAGTGAATGTAGCTTCTATCATCTCTGAAGGATTGTTCAAACAACAATCTGCTGCGTATCAAGAAAGCGTTATTCCTAAAGGAAAATTAGTTTTCGGTCTTACTGCTGGACTACCTGTAAACTTAGAAGGATTGATTGGAGATAGCGGAAAAGTAATTGGATTAGATCATTTTGGTTACTCAGCGCCAGCAAGCGTTTTGGATCAAAAATTTGGATTTACCAGTGAAAACGTAAGCAGCGAAATCCTAAAATATATCGAAGAAAGTAAATAAAATTCTGATAGCTTTTTATTGTTCTAATGAGGAAACAAATCTAATTTATTTAGATTTTAGCACCAAATTAGATTAAACAGCTTATTTCTTTTTAGAAAAAAATGTATTTTTGAAAATAGTCAAAAAAGTATGTATTACGGTATTTAGACCTTTTAAAAAAGTACAAGTGAAATTCAGAACTTCCATACAGATTCCTAAAAGCAAAAACCCAATTGACTACATTTCAAAAATTGTGTCGTTGGGTTCTTGTTTTGCAGGAAATATGAGTGAGAAATTCGATTATTTTAAATTCCAAAATGCAACAAATCCTTTCGGAATTTTATTTCATCCATTGGCAATTGAAAAACTGATTGACTTTGCTGTTTCCAAAAAACAATTCACGGAGAAAGATATTTTTTTTCACAACGAACGTTGGCATTGTTTTGATGTCCATTCCGATTTGAGTACTTCAAATAAATCGGAATTTCTTGAAAATTTGAATGCCATTATTAAATCTACACTTCAACAACTCCAAGAAGCTTCTCATATTATAATTACTTACGGAACGTCGTGGGTTTATAGAAATTTAGATTCCAATGAAATTGTGGCGAATTGCCATAAAGTCGCACAGGCAGCATTCTCAAAAGAAATTTTATCTATTGAAACTGTCGAGCGTTCGATTCAAAATACTATAGATTTAATTCAAAAAATCAATCCAAACATCAATTTTATTTTTACAGTTTCACCAGTTCGCCATCTCAAAGACGGTTTTTTAGAGAATCAATTGAGCAAAGCTCATTTAATTTCAGCTATTTATCATATTTTGGAATCTGCAATCTGCTCCCGAAAGCTTTCGGGACTGCAATCTGCAATATACTTCCCTTCTTACGAAATAATGATGGACGAACTAAGGGATTACCGATTTTATGCCGAAGATATGATGCATCCCAATTCCGTAGCAATTGATTATATTTGGGAACGATTTTGTCAAACTTCAATTTCAGAAGAAAGTCAGTCGATTATGAAAGAAGTGGAAACAATTCAAAAAGGATTACAGCACCGTCCGTTTAATCCTAATTCTGCAAGTCATTTAAAATTTCAAGAAAAAATTTCAGAAAAAATCACTAAACTTGTAACACAATATCCATTTATTAAATTTTAATTATGCAAAATAGAATTATAGCTGGAATAGGAATCGTTATTGCAATTTTTTTACTTTTTAAGTTTTGTGATTTCAAAAAAGAGGATACTTCAACATTAGATTACAATACTAATCTTATTCAACAACAAATTGTAAACGTTGGTAAACTAGTTGTTACCGAAGGTCATTTTGCCGAAGTGATTACTTATAAAGATCAGGACGAGTACTTGATGGGCGTAGTTTCTTTCGAAAAGAAAGCTATTGTCATTGTCAATGCCGATGTGACTGTAGCTTACGATTTGCACCAAATGAAATACGATATAGACGAAAAAAACAAAACCATCACCATTACAAATATCCCAAAAGAAGAAATAAAAATAAGTCCAGACTTGCGGTATTATGATGTAGAACAAAGTAAATTAAATCCTTTTACGGGCGATGATTATAACAAAATCAACAAAATGGTTCGAGCCAATCTAGCCAAGAAAATTGAAAAATCGTCATTAAAATCGAATGCCAAAAACAGATTGATTTCGGAACTTTCGAAAATGCTGATTCTGACCAATACGATGGGATGGAAACTACAATACGAAGGAAAAGTGATTGAAAATGAAGCCGATTTCAATCAAAAAATAAAGGGCTAAAAACCAATAAATCATTTCTTTATTCTCCCTGTTTTTTTATCGAAGCCATACGGGCAATGACGGCAGCCACTTTTACAACAATACCCTCTTTTTAAGTGGTGTTTTTCGGTAAAACATTTATATCCTTCTGGCGTTAAATAATAATCTTCCCCTTCAATTAATATATTTTCATTACTTTGTTCCTTCATACCGCAAATTTATACACTTTATCACGAATGTTTCTACTTGTTACCCAATATTTAATTCCAAAAGGATTTCGTGGCTTGACTCTGTTTCCGTTTGTGTTTGTAAAATATCGATTGGATAAAGAAAATCCTATTTTTTTAAATCACGAGCGAATTCATTTGCGTCAACAATTAGAATTGCTGGTCCTTCCATTTTTTATCTGGTATTTTATTGAGTTTTGTTTGCGTTGGATGCAATATGGAAAGTTTGATTTGGCCTATCGAAATATCAGTTTTGAACGTGAAGCCTATGCCAAAGAACAAGACCTTCACTATTTAAAAAACAGATCAATTTGGAGTTTTTTGAAATATATTCGTTCGGTGGCTGTTTTCTGAATCGTATCTTTGTTCTAAATTCTAGTTGTTTTGCAAGAAATTCTAACCCAAAAAATAAAAACATTCAGTAAAAACATTTCCCTGTTTATGCGACGGGAAGACCTTATTCATCCATTTATTTCAGGAAATAAGTTCCGAAAATTAAAATACAATCTCGTTCAGGCAAAAGCCGAAGATCACGATGTAATACTTACTTTTGGCGGAGCATTTTCTAATCATATTGCCGCAACAGCTTTTGCAGGCAGCGAATACGGATTCAAAACTATTGGAATTATTCGAGGAGAAGAATTGGAAAGTAAAATATCAGAGAATCCAACTTTACAATTTGCTCAAGAATGCGGAATGCAATTTAAATTTATCACTCGAGAAAAATACCGACATAAAACCCAAACTGAATTTATAGAACACCTAAAACAAGAATTTGGAGAGTTTTATTATGTTCCAGAAGGAGGAACTAATGAATTGGCGATTAAAGGCTGTGAAGAAATTCTAACACAAGAAGATTCACAATATGATTTTGTCTGTACGGCGGTAGGAACTGGAGGAACAATCAGTGGGCTTATAAACAGCGCTCTGCCACATCAAAAAGTTTTGGGATTTCCTGCTTTGAAAGGTGATTTTTTAAACGATGAAATTTGTAAATTTGTCCAAAATAAAAATTGGGAATTAATAACCGATTATCATTTTGGAGGTTATGGGAAAGTGAATGCAGAATTAATTACTTTTATTAATAAATTTTATTCAGA
>CAMBHH010000238.1 GCA_945866505.1 Flavobacterium psychrophilum | reverse complement strand
GCTAGTTTCTGTTTTTCCTGATGGAATACGAAAATGGCCATATTCTATTTGCGCATTAATTTCAACCAAACTGTTCATAGATTTGGAAAACAAAACGCCACTACCTTTTTCATTTGTTATCCATCCAGCAACTACACCGTTGCGAGTAGCGGGATCAACTGTTGTCAAAAAAACATAACTTCCTGGGTTTTTATCTACATCTAGTAAGCCTCCCGTTCCTAAAGTTTTGAGTTCCGAAGTTGGCTTTTGCAAATCGACTGAAAAGGACAATAGCTTTTTGTTTTGTACATCTATTTCGGTTGTTCCTTTATTTCTAAAAAATTGTTGCACAAACAAAAAAGGATTCATATCATACAGCGAAAATGAGATTGAATTTCCTTCTTTCGTTTCGAAAATCAATATTGTTCCTTTTCCGAAAGTTGAATGATGAACGGTCTCTTTTTTATAATTTGTTATTTCAGTATCGGACTGTATTTTTTTTAAAAAGGTTTTGCCGTTTTGGATTGAAGTAACCTCTAGACATTTACTTGC
The DNA here is from genome assembly GCA_945866505.1 of Flavobacterium psychrophilum. GTDB lineage: Bacteria > Bacteroidota > Bacteroidia > Flavobacteriales > Flavobacteriaceae > Flavobacterium > Flavobacterium psychrophilum_H. The sequence continues at coordinate 4,000 of CAMBHH010000238.1, read as the reverse complement.
TTCAACGTATTTTAATTTGATTTGTGAATTGTTGATAACGCCTAATGATTGTGAATTTTGCGCAAAGAAGTGGTTAGTACAAAAAACTATTATAATTATTAAAAGTCTATTTTTATTGAAAAAACCAATCCCTTTCGCCATTTTTTATAAGTATTCTACGTTAGCAAAATTATTCAATTACATAAATTGTAGCTGTTCTTGCTCCGTGAGCTCCGATGACTAAGGATTGCTCAATATCTGCAGTTTTAGAAGGTCCAGCAATGAAAATCCCAAAACCTTCTTTGGCAATATCAATTTTTTGATAGGCGTGATGCATAGTGGGTACTATGTCTGCTTTGTTGATGACCAATATCAAATGCTGACAAATAAAAGGTAACAATCGATTAATCATCTGGCTTTCATAAAGCCAAACAGCGCCATTTTCGGCTACTCCAAGCGTTGCTTTAATACATACTTTTTCTAATTTTTCTAATTCGAATGAGGAAAAATTTTCTAATTGTTTGTCTGTTTCATCTAATGTGTTGATGATTAGTTTACCATTGGCTTTTTCGGATAGTAATTGATTGTTTACTATCGAAATATCTGGAATTAATTCTACTTTTCCGCCAATGCTTTCGAGTACGGTTTTGAATTGGATGTAATTATCTTGATAACTAATCACACTGTCCAAATCAATTGTTGGCGGAGCAACCAACTCTGGTTGATTCGCCGCTATTGCATTTAGTATTTTATCTCTTGAACTCATTTTTGTAGATGCTAATTGTTTTGTAATTTTCCGTTTTTCTTATACCAATCTCGGAAAGATTCCTTTGGCGGTTTTGGCATTTCTCTTTGTTTGTACCAAGGATTCAGTTTATTGTTGGTCATAAACGGCAGAAAACGCATTACCCATCGTCCCATTTTTCCAGTAATCCGATATATCGAAGGGTAGGAAAACAACAATGCCATCCCATTCATCCCAATTTTTTTGGTTGTATCTACATAACCATTCTTTACAATTTCTTGTCTCCATTTCCACAATTGCTCGTGAATATTGATTTTTACAGGACAAACATTGGTACAACTGCCACAAAGTGTGGAGGCAAAAGGCAAATCGGCATTGGCTTTCATATCCAAGTTAGGATTCAAAATAGATCCAATTGGTCCCGCTGTGGAAGTGTGGTAACTATGGCCACCGCTTCTCCGATAAACTGGACAAGTATTGAAACAAGCGGCACATCGAATACATTTGAGCGAATTTCTAAAGTCTTCTCTTCCCAATTGTTTGCTGCGACCGTTATCGACAATTACAATGTGCAGTTCTTGTCCCGCTCTTGGTTTTTGAAAATGACTCGAAAAAGTGGTAATGGGTTGACCTGTTGCACTTCGAGCCAATAATCTTAAAAAAACCGCAAGGTGTTCAGCTTTCGGAATTATTTTTTCGAATCCCATACACGCAATATGTACAGATGCTGTGTGAGATCCCATGTCTGCATTTCCTTCGTTGGTGCAAATCACAAAACCTCCCGTTTCTGCAATTGCAAAATTAACTCCCGTGATGGATAATTCCGACTCAACAAATTTATTTCGCAAATGTTGTCGGGCAGCTTCTGTTAAATATTGTGGATCGTTATTGCCTTTTTCGGTATTTAAATGTTCGTGAAAAGTTTCGCTTACATCTTGTTTTTTTAAGTGAATTGCAGGTAAAACAATGTGGCTTGGTGCTTCTTTCCTGAATTGAACAATGCGCTCTCCCAGATCGGAATCGACTACTTCAATTCCTCTTTTTTCAAGATAGTCATTCAAATGACATTCTTCCGTGAGCATACTTTTGCTCTTCACAATTTTTTGAATCTTGTTTTTTTGAATGATATTATGGATGATTTGGTTGTGTTCTTCGCCCGTTGCTGCCCAATGAATTTGAATACCATTTGCTGTGGCTTTTTCCTCAAATTCTTTTAAATATTGAGATAAATTTGACAAAGAATGGTTTTTTATTTGGGAACCCCATTCTCTTAAATCCTCCCACTCAGGAATACCATGTGCGGCTTTGTCTCTCTTTTCACGAACAAACCACAGGGTTTCATCGTGCCAATTGGTTCTTGGCTCGTCAGCTATAAATTGTTCTGCTAAATCAGCGTGTTTTGCTGTCATATAATTTTATTTAATCGACATATTATTGCAGTTTTTAAATGCAGCTATTCAATATTTCAGCAATATGGATAGTCTTTATTTTGTTGCCTTGGCGATTTAGAATTCCTTCCAAGTGCATCAAACAACTGGTATCGACACCAGTAATATAATCGACATCGTTGGCTTGGTGTTGGCTTATTCTATCGTGTCCCATTTTGACGCTCACTGCTTCTTCAAAGACACAAAAAGTTCCTCCGAAACCACAACATTCATCATTTCGTTTTGGTTTTAGTAATTGAATCCCTTCCACCATTTTTAATAATTGCTCGGGTTTGGAGAAGTAGGGCAATACTCTTTCTGACATTGACGAAAGGTGTAACATTCTCTGTCCGTGACAACTATTGTGCAATCCTACTTTGAATGGGAAGCTTGATTTGATAGTTTTTATTTTTAAAACATCTATTAAAAATTCCGTCAATTCATATACTGAATTTTTAATTTTTTCAGCTTCTAACGGATGAGCATCATCGTGTAAATGTTCTTTTACGTGTAAAACGCAACTTCCTGATGGAGCAACAATATAATCGAAACCCGTAAAGTTTTTTACAAAATTAGCATCGCAGCCTTTACTCAAACTAGCAAAACCACTATTCGCCATCGGTTGTCCGCAACAGGTTTGCTCAAGCGGAAATGATACATCACAGCCTAATTTTTCCAATAGTTGCAAACTGGCAATACCCACATTAGGATAAAACTGGTCGATGTAACAAGGTATGAATAGGGCGACTTTCATTAGTTGTTTAATTTTATAAAACCTCCGTCGATAGGATAATCGCAACCTGTGATAAAACCAGATTCATCGCTACACAAGAACATAGCCAATACTGCAACTTCATCGGGTTTTCCCATTCGACCAATGGGTTGCGATTTGGATAATTTCTCAAAAATTTCAGCTTCTTGACCTGGATAATTTTTAGCAATAAAACCATCCACAAAAGGCGTATGCACTCGTGCTGGCGAAATCGAATTACAACGAATATTTTCGTTCATATAATCTCTGGCGACCGACAAGGTCATTGCCATTACAGCGCCTTTGGCAGTTGAATAAGCAAATCGATCAGGAATTCCTACCCAAGCAGCAATCGAAGCCATATTGACAATCACGCCACCTTTGGATTTTCGCAATTGCGGAATGGCAGCATATAAGCAATTGTAAACTCCTTTGACATTCACGTTCATAATGCGGTCAAAATCGGCTTCGGGCGTTGTATCAACTTTGCCAACGTGAGCAATTCCTGCATTGTTCACCAAAATATCAATAGCACTTATTTTTTCAAAAACGGCAACAACAGCTTCGTGATTGGCTACATTGCAAGCGTGAGAAACTACTTTTCCTCCATTAGCCTCAATTTCTGAAACTGCATCTTGGGCACTTTCTTCCGTTAACTCAATAATGTGAACTTCGGCTCCTTGCTTGGCGAACAAAACCGAAATGGCTTTTCCAATTCCGCTTCCTCCACCTGTAACTACTGCTTTTTTATTTTGTAATGAGAACATATTTTTTTAATTATGAATTATGAATTATCAATTATGAGTTATAAGTTATGAGTTATGAGTTATGAGTTTTGAAAAATAATTTATAATTCATAACTCATAACTATTAAAGTGAAACTCCTCGTTTCCACGGAATAAAGTCATCTTGGTTCAATAGTACCGCTTTTGGAATAATTTCACCACTTGCTGCTTTAATGCAATAGTCTAAAATGGCTTCGCCCATTTCTTCAATGGTTTTTTCGCCACTTATTACGGGACCGCAATCAATATCAATAATATCGTTCATCTTGGTTGCTAAAATGGAATTGGTAGCCACTTTAATTACAGGACAAAC
>CAMBHH010000237.1 GCA_945866505.1 Flavobacterium psychrophilum | reverse complement strand
GGAGCTGATGATTATTTGAACAAACCTTTTGATTCAGAGGTTTTATTGATGAAAATTAGAGCCATAATTCAAAGAAAATCATCTGTAAATCAAGCAGAACCAGTCCAGTTTGAATTCAATGTGGGGAAATTTCATTTGAATTCTAAACTTCGTTTTTTGTCAATCAATGATGAAGAACCAGTAAAATTATCTCCAAAAGAGAATGAATTATTAAAAATGTTGATTCTGCACGAGAATGATTTAATGCCAAGAGAATTAGCATTAACCAAAATCTGGAGAGATGATAACTATTTCACTTCCAGAAGTATGGACGTTTACATCGCCAAATTGAGAAAATACCTCAAACTAGATCCAAATGTGGAAATCCTAAACATTCACGGTGAAGGATTTAGACTGGTAGTGAAAAAATAAAATAGATTTTAATTTATAAAAGGCTTCGAGGAATCGGAGCTTTTTTTACGTTTATTTCAAATTCAACTGCAAAGCAAAACAGGTTTTATCGTCTTTAGTAATGCTAAAAATCATTGCTTCGGAAGTCAAATTTTCGTGGATGACTACTTTGTCTTGCAGCGATAACTCCTTCAAGAAATTCATTTCAAAACTTTCTATTTTTTGATTCAAAATTATTTTTTCGTCAACAAAATCCAAACACCATTCTAGATATTTCACGTTATTCACGTGATTGACAATATCTAAATCCGAAAGTACAACCCTTTTTTCGAAGACCATTTCGGTTTCGTTACTGAGGTTGATTTTGGAAAATGATTTTATTGTAGCTTTTTGTTCGGGATACAATTCAAAATGTTCGAACGGCAAAGCCAATGCTTCCGGTCGCCTAATTTTAGTATTGAAAACCGCCCAAAAAGTTTCGCAACCCACTATTTTCTTGCCGTTGACATACAATTCCAAGGCACGGACAGAACGAGAATTTTCGAGTGTATTGATCCAGGTTTTTACGGTTACAATGTCTTTCCATTTGGGTAGTTCGCCTATTTCAACACGCATTCTGCTCAAAACCCAAGCCTGATTGAATTCCTGCATATCCGAAAAGCTGATACCCCCTAATTCAGAATGAGAGGCGGCAGTCAATTGCAAAATATTGCACAAATCAGTATGTTTTAAATAACCATTGGGAAGACATTGCGTGAAATTAATCTCCCAATCTTTACTGAAAATGGACGTGAAATTTGGTGAAATGGGCATATAAATAATTATGAATTATGAATTATGAATTAATGTTTTTATTGAAATAGGGTTTGAATATTATAAAGTTTATAACAATAAAGACCAAAAGCGTTATACCCAAAAAAATGGTATTTGTGTCGTCCAAATTTTTAAAATTAGGCTTTTCAAATTTTGTTTTTATTACTAAAAAGAATGGAATTGCGAGATACACAATAGTAAAAAGCAGGAAAAATAGTTTACCAATTAATTTTAATGTATTCATAATTAATAGCTTTCTATATATTTTATAATTAACTCTCGAACAGTCAAATAATCAAACCACTTTGTGTTTTCATTTCTTTTGAACCAAGTGAGTTGTCGTTTGGCAAATCGGCGCGTGTTTTTCTTGATTTCTTCGATGGCAAATTGTAATGAGATTTCGCCTTCAAAATAACTAAACAATTCCCTGTAACCAACGGTTTGCAAGGCATTCAAGCTTTTGTGAGGCAATAAATTTTCGGCTTCCGCCAATAAACCTTCGCTCATCATAATGTTGACACGCTGGTTGATTCTATCGTAAATTATACTTCTTTCAGCGTCCAAACCAATGAGAATAGGAGTGAAGTTGCGAGTGTTTTTCTTTTGGTTTAAAAACGATGAATACGGTTTTCCAGATCCAATACAAACTTCCAAAGCTCGCATCATTCGTTGTGGATTTTCTTTGGCTACGACTTCAAAATAATTCGGATCTCGTTTTTCTAATTCGGTTTGCAAATATTCGATTCCTGATTTTTCATAGTTAGAAGTTACTTCCTCACGAACGGAAGTTTCAATTTCAGGAAAATCGTCAAAGCCTTTTAATACGGCATCGACGTACAATCCTGAACCTCCAACCAAAACTACATAATCATTGGTTAAAAATAACTCATCAAGTTTGGCAATGGCTTCTTTTTCGAAATCACCAACGGTATAATTCTCAAAAATCGATTTGTTTTGGATGAAATGATGTTGTGCTCCACCCAATTCTTCGGTTGTGGGAACGGCGGTGCCAATTTGCATTTCCTTGAAAAATTGTCGGCTATCACAAGAAATAATTTCGCAGTTGAAATGTTGTGCCAAAGCGATGCTCAAGGAAGTTTTTCCTATGGCTGTTGGTCCAACGATGGTGATTAAGTACTTCATATTTTAGCCCCGATAGAAGAGGAAATCCTCCCGATTTTTCTTCGGGAGATTGGAACGAATAGCGGGATTAGCTTCAAAAAAAATTAAAATTTTATTATTTTCAAGGTTTTACTTTTACGCATATAAGCCTGAATTATATTTCGAGTATCCCGATTGTTTTGCATTGGGATAAGGATATTTTTAAGGATGTCGATATGGGTAATTTGGTGATTCAAATCATAAAAAGCATAGCCTTTGTAGATTCCGTTTTCTATCAAGACTGCACTGTGTTCGCCGCTATTTCGTCCTTTATCGATGAGTATCATGCTGTTGTCCTCGAAGCTGTTTTTCTCGATAAATTCTTGTACTCTTAGATTGTATTCTTCAGGTAAAATGATGCCAATACAAGCACCATCGCATTCTTTTATTTTGTACTGAAAACATTCATTTTTAGTGATGTACAATCCTGTATATTTTTGGCACAGATGGTAATGTGCCGTAATTCTAAACAAGGCATTTTTGGCTTCTTGCAATGAAGCAAAAGAGGTAATTTCTTTTTTCCGGCCATCTGCTTTTTGCAAATTTAAATTCAAATAACCCTTTTCATCTTTCTCGGCATACAGCGCAAACTGAAAAATACTCTTTCTTTGCGCCCGATTGAGCATAGGTTTGTTGATTTTTATCTCCTCGCTTTCTTTCAGCAACGCAATGAGCTCGCTGCCAGTTTCATCATAGGTTACGGTATAAACTTCGGTTTGAATTTTTTTGCATTTGGTTGTATTGCCTGTAAAATGCTGATTGATTCGTTTCTTTATGTTGCGGCTTTTACCAATATAAATGAGCTTTCCTTTTTCGTCGTGAATGTAATAAACACCCGTTCTAGAAGGCATACTTTCTACAATATCTAATAATTTGGGAGCAATTCCTTTTTGGATTTCAAATTTGATATGTTCTTTGACGATTTCTTTGTTCAAGTCTTTGTCCAAAAGCATTTTAAACAATTTCACAGTTGCCAAGGCATCGCCGCTCGCACGATGTCGGTCCGCCATTGGGATTCCCAAAGCGCGAACCAATTTTCCCAAACTATGTGAAGGTTGTTCTGGTAATAGTCTTTTGGATAATTCGACGGTACAAAGCGTTTTTATATTAAAATCATAACCCAGACGGCGAAATTCAGTGCGAAGAATTCGATAGTCAAAATCAGCATTGTGTGCTACCAAAACGCAATCATTGGTCATTTCGATAATGCGTTTGGCTACTTCAAAAAACTTGGGAGCCGATCGCAACATTGCGTTATTAATTCCAGTTAATTTCACCACAAATGGCTGAATCGGAATTTCGGGATTTACCAAACTGATGAACTGATCCACGATTTCATGACCGTCAAATTTATAGATGGCAATTTCTGTAATTCCTTCTTCGTTGAATTGTCCTCCGGTGGTTTCTATGTCGAGTATTGCGTACATAGCCCCCTAGCCCCCGAAGGGGGAATTGCAAATGTTTCTAAATAATTCTATTTTCATAAGTCTGTTATTATTTTGTTCCCCCTTCGGGGGCTAGGGGGCTTCGTCCCCCAAAGATACTACTTCCTATGCGAACCATCGTACTTCCGCACTCAATTGCGAATTGATAATCGCCGGACATTCCCATTGAAAGAGATTTCAGATTGCAGATTTCAGATTTCAGATTTTGGTAGGAATCAAAAATCGATTTCAAATGGGTGAATTCTTTCTTGATTTGTTCTTGATTGTCAGTAAAAGTCGCCATTCCCATTAATCCTACTATTCGAATGTTTTTCATTTCCTGAAATGATCTTGAAGTGAGAATCTCGTTTAGTTCTTCTTCATCCAATCCAAATTTACTTTCTTCTTCGGCGATATACATTTGCAATAAACAATCAATAATTCTATTGTTTTTTTGAGCTTGTTTGTTGATTTCTTCCAATAGTTTCAGACTATCCACGCCCTGAATTAAGTTCACAAACGGTGCCATAAATTTCACTTTATTCGTCTGAACGTGACCAATCATATGCCATTCGATATCTTTTGGCATCGATTCCCATTTCTCGGCCATTTCCTGGATTTTGTTTTCGCCGAAAATGCGTTGACCTGCATCATAAGCTTCCATCAAATCTGGAATTGGTTTGGTTTTAGAAACGGCAACAAGAGTTACGGTTGATGGTAAAGTGGATTTTATTTTGAGGAGGTTTTGTGCTATTGACATAATTTTAGATAAACTGT
>CAMBHH010000236.1 GCA_945866505.1 Flavobacterium psychrophilum | reverse complement strand
AATGAACACTTACAAAATAGCACAATTTTTTTTATGAAGGCTACAGGACATTGTCCACACATGAGTGCGCCAGATGAAACAGTGGAATTGGTGACTAAATTTTTAGCAAATATTTAAATGATTAAATCTAATTTAAAAGCATCCGACTTACCAAGAGCTTTTGGACAGTTTTTATCAGTTACTAAAACGATACTATAATGACAGAAATAACTGATTTCAATTTTGCTGACGATGATTTTACAGCAGTAGATTTAGCCAAACTTGAACTGATAAAATCAAAGGATGTAGAAGATTTAAATAACTTAGCTGAGCTTTTAAATCAAGTTGTTGCTGCAAAAGTAGCAAAACTAAGTCACGAAAAAGACGAATTTTATGGCAAACAATTAGCATTAAAAGAATTAGAATCAGACAAATTTTATAATCATTCCGCTTGTGGTTATTTCTCAACCTCTGGAAATGGAATTATTACCAAAATCAACGATATTTTATTAGTTTGGCTTGGGTATGCAAAAGAAGACATTATTGGCAAAGTTACCTGGCAAAGTTTGTTGAGCGTGGGTGGTAAAATATACTTTGAAACACATTATTCTCCTTTGCTACAGTTGCAAGGTTTTGTTCAAGAAATCAGTTTTGAAATGGTTAAGAAAGATAAAACTCGTCTGCCTATCTTAATCAACACTAAACAAATAAGAGATGAAAATGGGAATGTACAAGTAAATTATTCCACGGTTTTTGATGTAAGTCAACGCAAATCGTATGAAAAAGAGTTGCTCATTGCAAAAAGAACTGCCGAAGAGCAAAGTAAATTGATACATGAAACTAACGAAAAGTTACTGGTTAGCGAAGAAGAATTAAAAAGTACTATAGAAGAAATAGAAAGATTAAATGAAAATTTAAATGAATTAGTTGAATATACTTTTAAAAATGCTTCTATACCTATTTACTTTGTATTGGAAAATGCGAGCATGTATGATTTTAACGACATTGCAGCAGAAAATTTGGGTTATACAAGTGAAGAATTGCAAACATTAAAAATTTATGATTTAGATAAAGATTATAACGAAAAAAAGTGGGCAAGTGTATGGGCTAAATTAAAAGCAAATAAAAAAATAACTGTAGAAACGCAACAAAAAAAGAAGGATGGTACCCTTATAGACGTAATCATTACGGCTAACTATGTAAAATATGGCGACTTAGAATTGAACTGTAGCTTTGTGCTGGACGTTACAGAAAAGAAAAAGCAGGAACAACAATTGCAATTATTAGACTATTCCTATAAAAACACCGATAGTGCGATGTTCTTTTTGGATGTGGATGGTGTGCACATTGATTATAACCAAGCAACTGCCAACTTGTTGGGGTATAGCTATGAAGAGTTTAAGGGCAAAACAGTATTGGATATAAACCCAACGCTAACCAAAGAATCTTGGATAGACCGATGGGAGGAGTTGAAAGATATTCCAAATCAAAATTTTGATGTAAAATTAAAAAGGAAGGATGGAACTTTTGTTGAAGTTGCGGTAACCACCAATTCGATAGAACTAAATGGCAAAATTGTAAACTTTGGATTTTATGAAGACATTACCGAAAAGAAAAAGCTAGAAGAAAACTTAAGACTCTCTGCATATACAATAGATAATGCTGCTTGGGGTTTAGCATATATTAAAGCGGATGGTACACTTTATAATTGTAACCTAGCATTTGCAAAAATGTATGGGAATACTAGTGTGGCAGAAATGAAGACCAAAACAGCATTTGACTTTGGCAGCGCCCATACAACTGAGACTTGGAAACAGTATTGGGATGAGTTGAAACAAAAAAAGAATTTACATTATATTGTCAAAAGAACAAAAAAAGATGGAACCATCATCGATGTGGAAATTAATGCAAACCTGATACAATTTGGTGATTTAGAACTTAATTGTGTTTATTTAAATGACATCACCGAAAAAAAGAAAGCAGAAGAAAGACTAAAACTATCAGACTATATTATTCAGAAAGCCACAGCTGCCATATTTCTTTTAAGGCCTGATGGATCATTTTATGATTTTAATGAAGCTGCTTATGCTATGCTTGGTTATACCAAAGAGGAATTTGGAATGCTAAATCAAATGGATCTCGACCCTCGTTTAAATCTAGGCATTATATTAGAAGGGTTTGAAGTATTAAGAAGAGAAGGTAAAGTGAGTTTCCAATCCACGATGCTTAAAAAGAATGGAGATTTAATAGATGTGGAAATAACCACGACCTTTATTGTTTATGATGGTTTGGAATTGAAATGTTCATTTATAACTGAAATTACAGACAAGAAAAAAGCAGAGGCAGAAATTTATTCTATAAATGAATTGTTGCAACGCCAAACTAACCGCTTGCTTTTGGCAACAAGAAGCGCAAAATTAGGAATTTGGGATCGGGATTTAGAAAATGATTCTATTTTTTGGGATGAAGGGATGTACAAGTTGTATGATGTAGCTGCAACTGAATTTAAAACAAATAATGAAGCTTGGGTAGCACGATTACATGAAGAAGATCGGGCAAAAATATATAATGAGATGCAGTCAAACATTATGAACAAGAACGAATTCAATTCCGAATTCAGGATTGTATGGAGTGATGCATCTATCCATTATATTAAAACTACTGGGATTATTGAAAGGGTAGATGGTAAGCCAATTCGCATAATTGGAGTTAGTTGGGATGTAACTGAAGAAAAAGAGAATATACAGCATCTTAAATTGTTGGAATCTGTTATTGTACATACAAAAGATTGTATTTTGATAACAGAAGCAGAACCATTTGATGAACCAGGACCAAGAATAATTTTTGGAAATCCAGCATTTGAAAAAATGACAGGGTATTCCCCTGAAGAAGTAATTGGTCTAAGTCCTAGAATATTGCAAAATGAAGACACCGATAGAAAAGAATTAGACAAATTACGAACTGCAATGAACAAATGGGAGTCTTGTGAAATAACAGTATCGAACTCTAGGAAAAATGGCGAGAAGTTTTGGAATAACTTCAGCATAGCCCCAGTAGCTAATGAAAAAGGATGGTTTACGCATTGGATTGCTGTTGAACGTGATGTAACGATAGAAATAGAAGATGCCCTCGAAAAAGAAAAGTTAGTAAAAGAATTGATTGCCAACAACCTTGATTTGAAACAGTTTAGTTACATAACCTCGCATAATTTGAGGGCGCCTTTAACTAATCTTGTTTCTATTTGCGATATTATTCAACCAGAAACTGTTGCAGATGCATTGACCATAAAGCTTATCGAAGCTTTTAAAACATCTACCTATCATTTAAATGAAACCTTAAACGATTTGATTGAGGTTCTGATAATAAAAGAGAATAGAAACATACATAAAAATCAATTAACCTTCGAAGAAATATTTAAAAAAATAACGGAGTCACTTTCAATATCAATTCAACAACAAAGGGTAATTATAAATGCTGACTTTGCTGCTGCGCCTTCCGTAATTTTTGCCAATGAATATTTGGAAAGTATATTTTTAAATCTAATAACGAACACTTTAAAGTACCGCCATCCAGATAGAGGCCCGATAATCACCATAAAAACAACAAAGGAGCCTAATGGTGATACCAAGCTTACTTTTGCTGACAACGGAATTGGTATAAATATGAACTTAGCAAAAGACAAAATATTTGGTTTGTACAAAAGGTTTCATAACAATGCAGACAGCAAAGGAATTGGACTTTACCTTATACATTCACAAATAACTGCGCTTGGTGGTACGATAGAAGTAGAAAGCGAAGTTAATATTGGTACAACATTTACAATAACATTTAAATAACAAATTATGATTAATACGGTTTTATCAATAGATGATGATCACGTAACGCAACTTTTAAATAAAATTCATTTAGATGCTGAAAAATTTTGTACAAACGTAATAGAAGCGTCCAATGGACTTGAAGCGATAGATTTTTTTAAAAAACTAGATAGCGGGGAAGTATCGATGGACAGTTTTCCGGAAATAATCTTTCTAGATTTAAATATGCCGGTGATGGAAGGCTGGGAATTCTTTGAAGTTTTTAAAAGAGATTTTGCGCACTTCGCAGAGAAAACAAATATTTTTATTGTTTCCTCTAGCATAAACCCTGCAGATACAGAAAGGGCTAAAAATGAAGCGAGTATTGTAGCTTTTTTGGAAAAACCATTGAATGCACAAAGCCTAAAAAAAGTGATAAATTTTTTAGGTCTGAAGGAGAATATTTAAATTATTGATTTAGGTTGCAAAATAGAAGTAGAGCGTGGCCTAGATTTAGAAACAACTTTACGTTTACTTAGAAGAATAAAATGATTGCTGAAATTGAGTAAATTGTAGTAACAGCGAAATGGAATCAGAGATCAGCTCACTTTTATTTATTGGTGGATAAACAAAAAGAATTTAGTATTTACTGCACCTGCCAAATCGATGATTCCGGCAAACTTCGAGTATTAACAGGGTTTTCGTTTTTTTGAACACATAAGATAACTGGTCGATAAACTAACAAAATAATACTTTAGCGACAATTTTTTTGTTAGGCTTAATTGAAAAAGTATTTTTTTCAAA
>CAMBHH010000235.1 GCA_945866505.1 Flavobacterium psychrophilum | reverse complement strand
GACAGAGCAGGAATGTTAGTTGCACTTGCCACTTTGAATCCGCAGCCAGAATCTGTACCTATAAATGCATTGGTTCCTGTAGAAGGAACACCACTTGCAGCAGAAGAATCAATTGAAATTTGGGAAATGATTCGAATGGTAGCGACGACGCGAATAGTGATGCCAGAAACCCAAGTTCGTCTTTCGGCAGGAAGAATAAACTGGAGTAGAGAAGGGCAAGCAATGTGCTTTTTTGCGGGTGCCAATTCTATTTTTTCAGGCGATAAATTGCTTACAACTCCTAATAATGACCTAAATGAAGATATGAAAATGTTTGAGATTTTAGGGTTAAAGAACCAGCAACCCTTTGCAAAAGTGCACCAACGTGAATCCGTTGAAGCAGCTGATTCTAAATTTGCACCTCTAGGCGAAAAACCAAAATGGTCGCGTCCAGGACATACAATCGAAAGAAATGTCGAGGCAACGGTCAAAATGAAATAAATTATTTTCAGTAGTCTTCTACGAATAGTTGCCCAAGATTAGATTAAAATTAAATTGATTCTATAGTCTGTAAGTACGTTCAATAGAATAAATTCAAAGTAAACAAAATGAGCTCGATAAAACATCGAGCTCATTTGTTTCAAACGTAATTATAAATTTGTCTAAAGTGTTGATTTTAGTCTAATCGTCATTATATAGACTAAAAATATTTTAAAACTTCAAGTTCATTCCTACCAATAAATTTATTCCTGCCTGAGGATAATAATAAGGATACACATCCCACATATAGCCATTTGACACGTATTTCTTGTCGAAAACATTATTGACTAATCCGGTAATCATTATCGATTTAAAGACCGATTTTGGCTTGAATTCATACCCAACATTAATATCATTGATAAAATAACTTTCAAGGATAGATTCTAGCGAGTCGCTATTATTCATAAATTGTTTGCCAACAAATTTTTGCAAGAGTGAGATTTGTAAACCCGCAATAGGTTTGTAGATAAAAATATTTCCTGCAATTAAATTGGGCGAATAGGCAATATCGGTAGTAACGTTGCCAAAGCCAATATTTAAATCTACATTCTTATTGTCACTCAAAGTAAAATTGGGTCTAATTATACATTTTTTTGAAAGAGCTATAGTCGCATCTACTTCAAGACCTAGACGATAGCTTTTATCACTATTAGAGCGAATCGGATTTCCTACATCGTCCAGTTTTCCGGTCAAAATCAATTGGTCTTTGTAGGCCATATAATAAAGATTCGTATTGATTTTTATATTTGCAGTCTCTAATCTCCATCCCAATTCATAGTCATTTAATTTTTCTGGTTTTGGATTTCCGTTTTCATAATCGGTTCGGTTGGGTTCGCGATTGGCTTTGGCATACGAAAAATACAATTTGTTATTCGTGTTAAGATCATAATTCAAACCTGCCTTTGGATTGAAGAAAGTGAAGTTGTCATTGACCATTCCCGTTTCTGGACTATCAGCTTGATAATGCACATTTCGAAGTTGTAAATCGCCAAACAAACTAATTTTTTCGGTGATTTGATAATTGGCTTTGGCAAAAATATTTCCATCCGTTTTTGTTGCATCATCATCATAATAGTGGTCACCCAATTCACTTTGCGAAGCATATCGTGCCCAAATCACTTTACCAAAATGATCGCCTTCATATTTGTTCCAACCTCCACCAAGAATGACATCCACCTTCTCTGATTTATAATTGCCTGAAAATGTAGTTCCGTAAAAATCATTAACCAACCATTTCTGACGAATCAAATCGGTTGTAGTTTGGGTTCCAAAAGGAAGCAATCCGTAATCTGCAAAATCGGCATCTTCTTTATAATTTTCAAAATAGCCTTTTCCTTTGGTGTAATGAAGAGCCAGGTTAGTGCTCCAATTTTCAGTAATTTTCTCATTCCAATGCAATTGATAATGATCTTGTTGGTAGTTATCAGTCTCGTTGTCATAGAAACGGGTTTTTCCAAATTCATCAGTAAACATTCCAGCAGAGTTGAAAGTTCTGTTGTCTTGTAAAGTTGCGGCATCAATTCCGTTCCAAGATTGATAGGTTTTCTCTGTTCCACCAAAGGCCAAAGCTTTAATCAAAGTTGTTTTTCCGACAAAAGTTCCTTGAAGAAAATAGGATTTCAAATTGGAACTTCCTCTATCAATATAACCATCTGACTTCAATGTGGACAATCTTCCTGCAATTTCAAAATGATTGTTCATCAAACCAGTACTGAATTTCACTGTGTTTTTATTGGTGTTAAAACTGCCAAAGGAACTTGAAATTTCACCCTTTGCTTTTTCAGAATACGAATCGGTAAGCATGTTCAAGCTAGCTCCAAACGCTCCAGCACCATTAGTTGAGGTTCCCACTCCGCGTTGCAATTGAATACTCTCTAATGAAGAGGCAAAATCAGGCATATTGACCCAATAAGTTCCATGACTTTCGGAATCGTTGTATGGAATTCCGTTGATGGTGACATTGACACGAGTGGCATCACTACCACGAACACGAATTCCGGTGTAGCCAACGCCATTTCCAGCATCGGAAGTGGTAACAACTGAGGGTAAATAATTCATCAAAATAGGAATGTCTTGACCTAAATTTCGAAATTTGATTTCCTTCTTATCCAAATTGCTGAAAGAAACCGGCGTTTTTGTTGTGACACGAACGGCCGAAACTAAAACTTCATCGAGTTGATTGATTTTGGTGGTGTCTTTTTCTTTTCCTTGAGCAAAAGCGATGAAAGAAAATAGAGAAAAGATAATAGAGAATAGACAGTTAGATTTTGTCTTTTTTAAATAAAATAAATAGTTCATCCGTAAATAGTTTTACGAATAACAAGGGGGAATTATTCTTTTGTTAAATTAAAAGTTGATTTTTTTGAATGTCCAGACGACGTGCACTTCCTCTTTGATTCTATTTTCCCTTAACAGCATTACCTGTTCAGGTTCTATGGGTATAATCTCAGCTGTCATTCTAATTTGAAATCTAGCACCCCTTTGAGACGGTACAAAGATAGTTGTTTTTTAAAATAAAAAAACATTTCAAATGTCATTTTGGGATTAATCAAAAAATGAGGCTATTAATCTATTTTGTTTACTTTGTTAAGTTCTGATTTCTCATCATTTTAAAGATATGAGAACTTACGCAGCGTTCGATGGGATTTGTACATGCGATTCGATAAGAAAAACATCTTTTTCCAGCTGTCCGCAGTGTTCTATTAAAAGAAAACATTATTAGGAGTCTGATGCGCCGTGCGAACGTCTCCGACGTCGCACCCATTTCTACAGACCGCAAAGTTAAGCAGTCAAAATAAATGTTTATTTGTAGTAAAAACTATTATATTTGAATAATAAAAACTATCAAGCAAGTCGTTTACGGAAAAAGTCGGGAGACTTTGATAGGATTTTCCGTTTTCAAGAATATTTCAAAAAAAAGCTCAAAGTCTGAAGACTTTGAGCAGCGGGGTTATAAGTTTTGGATTTGGAAAAGCAACTGATAGCCATCTTGCAGGCGAGAAAGGCGGTGAAGCAGTAGGCGGCTTTTATAAATGGTTAGTAGAAACAGGGTCGAATGCAGCACCGAATGCTATTAAAGATTGATTGAATTATGAAACATCTAAAACCCACTATTCTTATCATTTTCATCATTTTATTACTATCAGTAATTCAATTAAGAGCGTATTATTTTGAAAGAGAGTTGTCTGAAAATGGTGAATTTACTATTGGCAAAATTGATAGTCTAGTAGTAATGCCTAAACTTACGAATATTTATGTGTCTTATTATTTTAATAAAGGAAAATTTGTAACTCCAGAAAGAAAAAAAAATAACAATATTAGCCAAAAAGATGTTGGAAAATTTTATGAACTTAAATTTTTAAAATCAAATCCTAAAATTGTAAGGACAAATTTTTCAAAACCAGTTACTGATACTTCAGCTATTTTAAAAGCAGGGTTTTCGATAGAGGATATTAAAAAATAGCAAAAAAAATAGGGAGCACAAGTCCCCCCTCCCGCAAGAATCCTTTCGTGTGGTACTTGATTAATAAACCAGACTAACTACTGTAACTATCCGTGTCAGGAGTTGTGACAAAAAAAATATTAGTAAAATTTTGTCACAAATTTGTGCCTAAAAAATAATTTATAAAAAATTTGACCACAAACCTGTGGTCAAATTTTATTTTTTAAAAAAATAGGCACAATATTTAACTTGAAACTTGAAATCTCAAAAACCCCTACATTTTCTTTCTCATTCTCGCCACAGGAATATCCAATTGTTCTCGATATTTTGCAATGGTTCTTCGAGCTATTGGATAGCCTTTTTCCAATAGAATTTCGGCGAGTTGATCGTCTGGAAGCGGTTTGTGTTTGTCTTCCTCTTCGATGGTATTTTGTAAAATTTTCTTGATTTCGAGGGTTGAAACGTCTTCGCCTTGGTCGTTTTTCATCGCTTCAGAGAAGAATTCTTTAATCAGTTTTGTTCCATACGGCGTTTCTACATATTTGCTGTTCGCCACTCGAGATATGGTCGAAATATCAAGACCCACCAAGTCGGCGATGTCTTTCAATATCATCGGTTTGAGTTTGGT
>CAMBHH010000234.1 GCA_945866505.1 Flavobacterium psychrophilum | reverse complement strand
ATTACTGCAGGTTATGCTGGGACATTTGTTGGGTATGAAGTAATTTCTCCTGTTGCTAATTTCCATTATTCAACATCTTATTTATTTACTAATGGACCATTCCAGCACACAGGTGTTAAAGTTAACTACAAAATATCTGATAAATTTGGTGCAATGGCGGGTGTTTTTAATGACCAATGGAATGTTTATAAGAACATTAGTAGGGCAGCAGCTTTTGGCGGTCAATTATCATATGCTGCTGATGGAGTTAGTGCTTACCTTAACTTTATGGATGGTAAGAACAGTGGTACAATTGTAGATTTGACCGCTTCTTTTCAAGTTACTAAGGAATTCAAGTTAGGAGTAAATGCAGCTGATTATTCTAATACTGGTGATATGGGTTACACTGGATTTGCATTATATCCTTCATACGCTATTTCTGATGCTTTTGCTTTAGGCATACGTGCTGAATATTTTAGTGTGAAAAAAGGTTCAGTATTATCTGCTATTGCTGGAGACGAGTCTGTAACAGCTTTTACTTTATCTGGTAACTATAAACTAGGTAGTTTGGCTATTATTCCTGAGTTTAGACTTGACAGCGCTTCTGAGGATTCATTTATGGATGTAGATGGTATGGGTACAAAATCAGCTTCTCAATTACTTCTTGCAGCGGTGTACGGCTTCTAAAAATAGAATAAAATTTAATTAATTTGCCAAAATGCTATTTTTAGTATTTTGGCTTTTTTTATGAATGCATTTTAACAGTCGATGAAACTTTATTAATGTACAGTAATTGCACTTTATTTTTTTTACGATTTTGCAATACATATTACTATTATAAAAAGTGTTAATCTAATGCTGTATTAATTTATTCGTTTAAAATTTGCAGTTTATAATTATTAATACTGTTTCTAAAATCACATTTTTTCAAAAAGTTTATTAGCGGTTTATTGAAAATATGTAATTTTCTTATGAATTTATAGACTGTTGTTAAGTGATAAACAAACATTACAAAAGCTTTTTGAGTAAATCAAAAAGCCTTTTTATATAACGTACCAAAAGAAGATTATTGTTTTGTAAATATATTATAGATAGTATTTATAGTTTTTTCATCTAAAACACTGTCCACTTCAGTCTGAATGTAATGAAGCTTGAAAGCGGTGATAACTGCGGACAAATTTTTGGTATTATAACCAATAATTCGCAATGCGTGCTCAGCATTGAAGTTTACAGGAGCGGGTTCTAAAATTTCATCAGGCCAAATGCCAAATCCATTCGATGCTAAAAGTTTCCAAGGAAATAGCCTGCTAGGGTCGGTTTTTCTGGTTGGCGCAATATCTGAATGACCAATGATGTTTTGAGTGGGAATATTGTAATCCTTTTTTAGTTTTGTTAAAAGAGCCAAAAGGCTTATGATTTGTTTGTCTGAAAAAGGTTCAAACCCATTATTATCTAATTCAATACCGATAGATGACGAATTAATATCGGTGTTCTTCCCCCAAACGGAGTTCCCTCCGTGCCAAGCACGAAGATAATCATTGACCATTTGAACTACTCTACCATCATCTGCAATTACATAATGGGCACTTACCTGAGGTTTTGTTATTGTAAATGTTCTTAAAGTTTGTGATAAAGAGTCTTGCGCTGTATGATGAATAATTATAAAATTTGGTTTTCTAAGATTAAAATTGACTGAGCTAATCCATTCCGTGCTAATCCCATTCAATAATGATTTAGGAGCCTTTATTGACAAGGTATCTTTGTACAGCACCAAAGGGTCAATTGGGAGTTGATTAGCAGGCAAGATAGTTGCGACGCTAGTTTCTAATTTTGCAGGCTCAGTATTCGATATTGTTTCTTTATAACCTTTAAGTTGTTCTTTGTATGATTTATCACTTGCCTTATAAGGATTTGAAGAGCAAGAAGCAAAAATTAATAATATTGCAATAGTGTAGAAAAAATATAGTATTTTTTGTTTCATATTTAGATATTTATTGTTAAAAATCGGTCATATGTAATTGCTTCGTCTGTTCGGTTAGCTCGAGTCGCAAATTTTTTTATTGGTGTTTATCTCATCGGCTTACATTTTAATTGGTATTCGATGACCTAGCTTGCGAACTGGCGAAGCATTATCAACTGCAACCAATTTTAAGTCAAGCTCATTTCATATGTATTGTTGCCGCTTTTTTATAATTTCGTTTTCAACAAAGCTTTGATATTGATTTTATGCCGTTTATTTATCGTTATTTTCTTGGGTTTTATTTTTAATTTTCTTTTTGTCTTTCGATTTTGATTTTTTTGGTTGTTTCATTTCTTCCTTAAAAGTCAAATATTTATCTTTTTGCTCTTTGCTCAAAAAATTTATTATTTTTCTATCAGTATTTTCAGAAAGTGCTTTGTATTCATTCATCAAATCCTCTTGTGATAAATTTAATTTGGTAATTCTCCCTTGTGAATTTACACTTTCAACTAAAACATTTGTTATTGCAATAGTTTGAAGTTCGTCTAATCCTACCGCGGGTTTCATATCCACCATATATTTGGCTACTATTTCTTCTGCAGGAATTTCTTTTGGTTTTTCAGGTTCGCTGTTTTGGTTCATTGCGCCCATTTGGCTCATCCTACCGTTGTTGCCATATCCATTACCGTAACCATTTCCATATTGCGCAGAAACGGTATTCATTGAAATTAGAATAATCACAGTTGACAAAAAAATATAATTAGTTTTCATATTTAGGTTTTTAATATTGTAAAGTTATACAGGTTCTGCAAATAAATCAAATTCAGTGGCGTCAATAATTTTTACCGTTACAAATTCGCCTGTTTTAACATAATGTTTTGAAGCGTCAATAAGGACTTCATTATCAACATCCGGACTGTCAAATTCCGTTCTTCCTACAAAATGCTCACCTTCTTTTCTGTCGATAATACAACGGAAAGTTTTACCAATTTTCTCTTGGTTTAAATCCCAAGAAATTTGAGATTGAATTTCCATAATTTCATTGGCACGATATTGCTTTACATCTTCGGGCACATCGTCAATCAAATCGTAGGCGCTTGTGTTTTCTTCGTGCGAATACGTAAAACATCCTAAACGCTCAAATTTCATTTCTTGAACCCAGTCTCTCAAAGTTTCAAAATCTTCTTGAGTTTCGCCAGGATAACCTACAATTAATGTGGTTCTAATGGTCATTCCCGGAACCGCTTTGCGAAATTCCTGCAATAATTGGGTTGTTTTTTCTTTAGTAGTTCCACGTTTCATCGATTTCAAAATCGGATCAGAAATATGTTGTAAGGGAATATCAATATATTTGCAAATCTTTGGTTCCCGCTTCATAATTTCCAAAACATCCATTGGGAAACCAGAAGGGAAGGCGTAGTGCAAACGAATCCATTCGATGCCTTCGACTTGTACTAAAGCTTCTAACAATTCTCCAAGATTCCGTTTCTTGTAAATATCTAATCCGTAATAAGTCAAATCTTGTGCAATAAGAATCAATTCTTTTACGCCATTTTTTGCCAAACCTTCAGCTTCTTTTACCAGCTTTTCGATTGTTTGTGAAACATGTTTCCCTCTCATCAATGGAATCGCACAAAAACTACAAGGTCTGTCGCAACCTTCTGCAATTTTTAAATAGGCATAGTTTTTTGGCGTTGTCGTCAATCGTTCGCCAAGCAATTCGTGTTTGTAATCTGCGCCCAAAGCTTTTAGCAATGCAGGTAATTCTGTTGTGCCAAAAAACTGATCCACATTTGGAATTTCTTTTTCTAAATCAGGTCTGTAACGTTCAGATAAACAACCGGTAACGAACACCTTATCGACTAAACCGCGCTCTTTTTTATCGGCATATTCTAGAATCATATTTACTGATTCTGCCTTGGCATTATCAATAAAGCCACAAGTATTGATAACAACAATGTTACCTTCTTCTTCGTGAACGACATCTTTTCCGCTTGCTTTTAATTGTCCCATTAGGACTTCGCTATCATATACATTCTTGGAACACCCGAGAGTGATTACATTAATTCTATTCTTTTTTAAAGATTTGGTTCTCATAGATTTATATTTCCGATAATTTGGAATTTTGCAAAATTACGATTTTTATTTTTAGGAGCATAAATCTTTGTTTTTTTAAAGTAGTTTTGTCCTGCTGTCCGAAGTATCTTTTGTGTTTCCCTATAGCTATCGGGAAGACACAAAAGGATACCTACTCCCATCAGGGCTATATTATGACTTTTAGAATTTTAATTGCATTTTCAAAAAAAAACCACTTTAGATAGAATCAAAAGCGGTTTAATCAATTTATAAGTATTTATAATTTTCTGTACTCTGACTATTACAATTCAAATGTCATTGTCATCGTGACATTGTTATTGGTAGTTTTAATTTGTGCTGCATCAGTAAATCCTTGACTGAAAAACGATTGTTGCGAATTTCTTTGGGTATTGCTGTATGAAAAATCTAGCTTAAATGCACCAAAATTATATCCTAATCCTCCTGAAAATGAGTTCAAATCACCAATTGTTTTCGTGTCTTTGTATGGACTTTCTTCAAAGCGATATCCGCCACGTAGGCTCCAGGCTTTAATTTTATATTCTGCTCCAAGGCGCAATTCG
>CAMBHH010000233.1 GCA_945866505.1 Flavobacterium psychrophilum | reverse complement strand
GTAAACATTTACACCGATGGCGCTGCGAAGGGAAATCCTGGGCGTGGTGGTTATGGCGTTGTGATGGAATTGGTAGGAACGCCGCATAAAAAGGAATTTTACGAAGGATTTCGTCATACTACAAATAACAGAATGGAATTATTGGCTGTAATTGTGGGTCTCGAAAAGTTGAAAAACCCGACTATGAAAGTCTTGGTAGTTTCAGATTCTAAATATGTGGTAGATTCCGTTTTGAAGCAATGGGTTTTTGGTTGGGAGAAAAAAGGCTTTGTAGGCAAGAAAAACCCCGATTTATGGAAACGGTTCCTGGTAGTTTACCGAAAACACCAAGTTGATTTCAAATGGATCAAAGGACACAACAATCATCCTCAAAACGAACGTTGCGATGAATTGGCGGTTTTTGCATCAAACCAAAAAGATCTTTCTGTGGATGTTTTTTATGAGAAAGAAGATGAAAAACTTTTGTGAAAACTTTGAGACTTGCAAACTTTGCAACTCTAAAACTTATAAACTATCTTTGCCGCTTAATTCGAAACTCATCAAATGAACAAATTACTGATTGTTGGAACCGTTGCTTTCGACGCTATTGAAACGCCTTTTGGCAAAACTGATAAAATATTAGGTGGCGCTGGAACTTATATCGGACTTTCGGCTTCTAATTTTAATCTTCAATCTGCTATTGTTTCTGTAGTTGGCGATGATTTTCCACAAGAATATTTAGATTTATTGACTGATAAAAACATAGATATTTCAGGTATTGAAGTGGTCAAAGGTGGAAAAACTTTTTTCTGGAGTGGTCTGTATCATAACGATTTAAATACCAGAGACACATTAGCAACTGAGTTGAATGTATTGGCTGATTTTCAACCAAAAGTGCCTCAAAATTTCAAAAATGCTGATGTCGTGATGTTAGGAAACTTGCATCCACTAGTACAAAGCAGCGTATTAGACCAAATGGACGTGAAGCCTAAATTAGTAGTTCTAGACACTATGAATTTTTGGATGGATTGTGCTTTGCCAGAATTACTGGATGTGATAAAACGCATAGACGTTATTACTATCAATGATGAAGAAGCCAGACAATTATCAGGAGAATATTCATTAGTAAAAGCTGCAGCAAAAATCCAGTCAATGGGGCCAAAATATGTAGTGATTAAAAAAGGAGAACATGGCGCTTTGTTGTTTAACAATTCTAAAATTTTCTTTGCGCCAGCTTTACCATTAGAAGAAGTTTTTGATCCAACAGGAGCTGGAGACACTTTTGCGGGAGGATTTGCAGGATATATTACACAAAGTGAAAACGTATCTTTCGAAAATATGAAAAGCGCCATTATATATGGATCTAATTTGGCTTCCTTTTGTGTAGAGAAATTTGGAACAGAAAGGATGGTACATTTAGAAAAAGATGAAGTCATTGCTAGATTGCAACAATTCAAATCCTTAACTCAATTTGATATAGAAAAATAAAAACTTGCCTCGTGATTTCGGGGCTTTTTTTATTTGAAAACCCAAATTCGCAAATTTTATTTTAAAACAAATACATTATTAATTTACGAATTTTCGGTAAATACAACAACACAACTAACTTACAACGACACAATGAGCGACGCAATTAAACACGAATGTGGCATTGCCCTTTTAAGATTAAAAAAACCGTTAGAATTCTACAAAGAAAAATACGGAACTGCTTTCTATGGAATACAAAAAATGTATCTCTTGATGGAAAAGCAGCACAATCGTGGTCAAGATGGTGCAGGTTTTGCTAGTATCAAACTCGATGTAGAACCAGGAGAACGTTATATTAGTAGAGTCCGTTCGAATGCTGCACAGCCTATTCAAGATGTTTTTGCTCAAATAAATGAAAGGGTTAACGACGAATTATCATCGCATCCTGAATATGCCGATGATGTCGCCTTGCAAAAAAAGAATATTCCTTACATTGGTGAATTGTTCTTGGGGCACGTTCGTTACGGAACTTTCGGGAAAAATAGCATAGAAAATGTGCATCCCTTTTTACGTCAAAATAACTGGATGCACCGAAATCTAATCTTGGCTGGAAATTTCAATATGA
This sequence comes from Flavobacterium psychrophilum, assembly GCA_945866505.1. Taxonomy (GTDB): domain Bacteria; phylum Bacteroidota; class Bacteroidia; order Flavobacteriales; family Flavobacteriaceae; genus Flavobacterium; species Flavobacterium psychrophilum_H. Next base: position 2,588 of record CAMBHH010000233.1, on the reverse strand, counting down.
CCAACGTAACCGAACTTTTTCAAAACCTTATCGATTTAGGACAGCATCCAAAAGAAATGAGGGATACGGTAACCGTTATGGAAAAAATAGGTCACTTTTTAGACAATGCCGTTACTGATTTGTATCAAGAATGCAAAAATAGCGGCTTAAACAAAAGAGAAGCATCGCCAGTAATTGCTGAAAAATTAGATATTGCCAGAATTTTAAAAAGAGCTTCAAAAAATTTAGATGGAGGTTATGCTATGGCAGGACTTTTAGGTCACGGCGACGCGTTTGTTTTTAGAGATCCAGCAGGAATTCGTCCGGCTTACTTTTATGAAGATGACGAAATTGTAGTAGTTGCTTCTGAAAGACCTGTGATCCAAACGGTTTTCAATATAGATTTTGAAAAAGTTCAGGAACTTCAGCCCGGAAACGCATTAATCATCAAAAAAAACGGAAAAGTAACACAAGAAGAAATTCTTACACCTACTATAAAAAAAGCATGTTCTTTCGAGAGAATATATTTCTCTAGAGGAAGTGATGCCGAAATTTATCAAGAACGAAAAAAATTAGGAAAACTAATTCTTCCTGCTGTGCTTCAAGCCATTGATGACGATACAGACAACACCGTTTTCTCCTATATTCCAAATACTGCCGAAACTTCTTTCTACGGAATGATTGAAGCTGCTCAGGATTTTCTGAATCAAAGGAAGAATAACTATATTCTTGAAAATAGAAAAAAATTAACCAGAGAAAAACTCGAAGAAATACTAGCGGTAAAGATTCGTACTGAAAAAGTAGCTATCAAAGATGCTAAATTGAGAACGTTTATTACTGAAGACAGTAGCCGTGATGATTTAGTTGCTCACGTTTATGACGTAACTTATGGTGTGATAAAACCAACCGATAATTTGGTAATTATAGACGATAGTATTGTTCGAGGAACTACGTTAAAAATGAGTATCATCAAAATGATGGATCGTTTGAAACCTAAAAGTATTGTTGTCGTTTCATCAGCACCACAAATTCGTTATCCTGATTGTTATGGAATTGATATGGCTAAATTAGAAGGATTGGTTGCTTTTAGAGCCGCTTTAGAACTTTTAAAAGACAGAAATTTATATCATATTGTTGATGAAGTATATACTAAATGTAAACAACAAGAATTCCTTCAAGATTCCGAGGTTGTAAATTTTGTCACCGAAATCTATACGCCATTCCAACCACAAGAAATTTCTAATAAAATCGCAGAACTTTTAAGTTCACCTGAAATTAATGCCGAAGTTAAAATTATTTTCCAAACGGTTGAGAATTTACATATCGCTTGTCCAAAGAATTTAGGGGATTGGTACTTTACTGGAGATTATCCAACGCCTGGAGGAAATCGTGTTGTAAATAAGGCATTTATGAATTTTTATGAGGGAAAAGATGCAAGAGCGTATTAATAAGTTGGTATTTTAGCATTTCATCGGGTATTTTAGTATTTCATCTAAAAAAATTGTTTACAATAGTAAATGAATATATCTTTGTTTTACCATAATTTTAGTAGGTTAAGTTTATGGTAGATTTGGGGCAAAAAAGGTGAAAGCAATTTCACCTTTTTTATTGCAATACAATTAGGAAATTACTACTTTAATTTCTTAGATTTTATTACTTCTTAAATAGATTATTGTGGTCAATATATTCCCAAACATTTTCAGGTAAAAGCGGCCGAACATTTTTATTTTTTTTGATGTTTTCTCGAATAAAAGTTGATGAAATCTCTACAATTGGAGCATCAATGCTATGAATTTTAGGATGGTTTTGCAACGCTAAATTTTGGTTTGCGTCTGTTTCCAATGAAATGCGTGGATACACATAAATATCGTGGTTTTCCAATATAACCTCGTGATTTTTCCATTTATGAAAAGACTTCAGATTGTCTTCGCCCATAATCAATGAAAATTCATGGTCCGGATATTTGTCTTGTAAATGTGCCAAGGTATTCACAGTAAAATTGGGCTGTGATAATTTAAACTCAATATCAGATGGTTTAATTTTTGGATAATCTTCGGTGGCTAAAAATACGAGTTGTAATCTTTGATAATCGTCTAGTAATGTTTGCTTGTTTTTTAGCGGATTGTGAGGTGTTACGACCATCCAAATTTGGTGTAAGTCCGAATATTCAGCTAGGTGATTGGCAATAATCATGTGCCCAACATGTATGGGATTGAAAGTTCCGAAATAGAGACCTATTTTCATAATGTAGGTTTTAGGTTTTGGGTTTTGGATTCTAGGTTTACTAATACTCTAGACCCAAAACCTAGCACCTATTTTACAAATTCTTTCACCAATTGATGTGCTTCTTCTAAAGCAATTTCCAAATCGTAGTTTTTAATAACAACATCAAATTGCGGAGCTGTCGCCAATTCTACGTGGGCTTTTGCAATGCGCATATTGATTTTCTCATCACTTTCGGTCGAGCGTTCTTTGAGTCTTCTTTTGAGTTCGTCCACACTTGGTGGTTTTACAAAAACGGCTAAAGTTTCTTCTGGAAATTTATGTTTGATGCGCAAACCTCCGGCAACGTCAATGTCGAAAATCACGTTTTTACCTAGAGCCCAAAT
>CAMBHH010000232.1 GCA_945866505.1 Flavobacterium psychrophilum | reverse complement strand
CACTTTTTATTTGTAAAATAGCGGTTAACTCGGATATCGCCCAAAAAGATAAAGCAATTGAAATATTCATTTTATCAAATGGAGTTCATACTGATATTGTCGTTCCCATTAAAAATGAATTTAAAGATTGGTCTAAAGAAATTCGTTTCGATCAAACTAAATCAAAAGACAGTTTGGTCAATTATCTCGCTTTTGGTTGGGGAGACAAAGGGTTTTATCTTAATACGCCCGAATGGTCGGATTTGAAAGCGAGTACTGCTTTAAATGCTGCTTTTGGTTTGAGTTCGTCGGCAATGCACACTACACTTTATAAAAATATGCAAGAAAACGCGAGTTGTAGAAAGATCAAAATTTCCGCAGAAGAATATCAAAAACTAGTAAAATATATTTCCGAAAGTTTTGAATGTGATTCATCTAAACGTGTCCAATGGATTTCCAATTACAGTTATGGAAACAGAGATGCTTTTTATGAAGCTAAAGGAAGTTATAACCTGTTTTATACGTGTAATACTTGGGCCAATAACGCATTAAAAATCGCAAATCAAAAGGCGAGTTTGTGGACAGTCACCGATTCAGGGATTTTTTGTCATTATCAATGATTTGTTTTGTTTTTTGCTCATTACTTTGTCAATAACTTTGATAAATGTCATTTTAAAAATCCTTCGAATTACACTATATTAGCAAACCCGAGATTTATGCGAAAAGCATAAGTCAAAGAGAATGTAATTAAATTCGATACAATTTAAAATGTCAGATCAAACCCAATATAACGAAGATAACATACGTTCACTCGACTGGAAAGAACACATCAGAATGCGTCCCGGAATGTACATCGGGAAACTTGGCGACGGGTCTTCGTCCGATGACGGTATTTACATTTTGCTCAAAGAAGTGCTGGACAACTGTATAGATGAATTCGTTATGGGCGCAGGCAAAACCATCGAGGTAAGCATCAAAGAAAAAACGGTTTCTGTTCGCGATTATGGTCGTGGAATTCCTTTAGGAAAAGTAATTGATGTGGTTTCTAAAATGAATACAGGTGGAAAATACGATTCGCTTGCGTTTAAGAAATCTGTAGGGTTGAATGGTGTTGGAACAAAAGCCGTCAATGCTTTGTCCAGTTATTTTCGTGTAGAATCCGTTCGTGACGACAAGCAAAAAGCCGCTGAATTTTCAGGAGGAAATTTGGTTCTGGACGAAGATATTATTGAAACTACCAAACGAAAAGGAACCAAAGTCACTTTTATTCCAGACGAAACGATTTTCAAAAACTACAAATTTCGTTATGAATATGTAATCCGAATGCTCAAAAACTATTGTTACTTAAACAATGGTTTGACCATATTATTCAACGGTGAAAAATATTTTTCGGAAAACGGATTGAAAGATTTATTGGAAGAAACCATCAGCGTAGAAGATTTAGAATATCCAATTATTCACTTAAAAGGTGATGATATTGAAATAGCCTTAACGCACAGCAAAACCCAATATTCTGAGGAGTATCATTCGTTTGTCAACGGACAAAATACCACACAAGGAGGAACGCATTTGGCGGCATATCGAGAAGCAATTGTAAAAACAATTCGAGAGTTTTACAATAAACCTTTTGAAGCTTCGGATGTTCGAAAATCGATTGTAACCGCGATTAGCATTAAAGTAATGGAACCGGTTTTTGAGTCGCAAACCAAAACTAAATTGGGTTCCACAGATATGGGTTCAGAACCTGGAATGCCATCGGTTCGTACTTTTGTCAATGATTTTGTCAAAAATAAATTGGACAGTTATCTGCATAAAAATCAGGCAACTGCTGATGCTTTATTGCGCAAAATTTTGCAAGCAGAACGAGAGCGTAAAGAACTTTCTGGAATCAGAAAATTAGCCACAGAGCGAGCCAAAAAAGCCAACCTACACAACAAGAAACTAAGAGATTGTCGTGCGCATCTTCCCGATACCAAGAATCCAAAAAATCTAGACAGTACACTTTTTATTACCGAGGGAGATTCGGCTTCAGGTTCCATCACAAAATCTCGTGATGTGAATACGCAAGCAGTTTTCAGTTTGCGTGGAAAGCCCTTGAATTGTTATGGAATGAGCAAGAAAATTGTTTACGAAAACGAGGAATTCAATCTGTTGCAAGCTGCATTAGATATTGAAGACGGATTGGAAAAATTGCGTTACAACAACATCGTAATTGCCACAGATGCCGATGTCGATGGAATGCACATTCGATTATTGTTGATTACTTTTTTCTTGCAATTCTTCCCAGAATTAATCAAGGAAGGGCATTTGTATATTTTGCAAACGCCACTTTTCAGGGTACGAAACAAGAAAGAAACCATTTATTGTTATTCCGAAGAAGAGCGCAAAGATGCCATCGAAAAACTAAAACCAAAACCTGAAATCACCCGATTTAAGGGATTGGGAGAAATATCACCAGATGAATTCAAGAATTTTATTGGTGAAACCATTCGATTGGATCCTATTATGATGGATAAAAACACTTCGGTAGAGCAATTGTTGTCTTTCTATATGGGAAAAAACACGCCGGATCGACAAGAATTTATCATCAAGAATTTGAAGGTGGAATTGGATACGATGGAAGCAATTTAAACTGAAGTTTATGGAAAATCAAGATATTCGTTGGAAACAAAGGTTTGAACATTATAGCAATGCTTTGAAACTTTTGAACATTGCTGTCGCAATGGATTTTGAAAAAATGGATGATTTGCAGAAAGAAGGTTTTGTTCAAAGATTTGAATTTACTCACGAATTATCGTGGAAATTGATGAAAGATTATTTGAATTATCAGGGAAATTTTGAAATAAATGGTAGTAGAGATGCGATTCGTGAAGCCTTTAAAGTAGGCTTAATTCAAGATGGTGAAGTTTGGATGGAAATGATTAAAAGTAGAAATTTGTCATCTCATACCTATGAGGAAGCAACATTGAGACAAATTTTAAAAAATGTTTCCGAAAAATATATACAAGAATTTAATTTGTTTTTTACTAAAATGACTAGCTTACTATAATGTTCGGAATATATCCTAAAAGCTTCAAAGAAATTCAATTAATAATTGATGATTGCTCGTCTATCGATGAGGTTATAATTTATGGTTCACGTGCAAAAGGAAATTACAAAGAAGGGTCAGATATTGATATTACAATAAAGGGGAATGTTACAAAATCAGATATAAGTAAGTTGTGGCATAAGTTGGATGATAGTTTTATTCCATACAAATTCGATATTTCTGTTTTTGAAGATTTAAAATCGGAATCCCTGATTGAGCATATAAATAGAGTTGGAAAGACATTATATAAAAGAAATACTGAAACAGTTCAGCATAAATGAAAGACGAAGAAGAAGAAGATAACATAATCCCAAACGAAGACGATAGCAACGAAGAGTTTAACGATTCTGCCAGCGAAGAAGGTTTTGAAGATATAAAAACTTCAAGCAGCGTGGGGCATTTTTACGAAAACAACGAAAACAGCGAAGACACCATTACCAAAGTTACAGGAATGTACAAAGATTGGTTTTTGGATTATGCTTCCTATGTAATTTTGGAGCGCGCCGTTCCCGCCATCGAGGACGGTTTTAAACCTGTTCAAAGGCGAATTATGCATTCGCTTAAGGAATTGGACGATGGTCGTTATAACAAGGTGGCGAATGTTGTTGGACACACCATGCAATACCATCCACACGGAGACCAAAGTATTGGTGATGCGATGGTGCAAATTGGCCAAAAAGAATTGCTGATCGATTGCCAGGGTAACTGGGGAAATATCCTCACGGGTGATGGTGCTGCGGCTTCTCGTTATATCGAGGCGCGTTTGTCAAAATTTGCCTTAGAAGTTTTATATTCTCCAAAAATTACCGATTGGGGCGTTTCCTATGATGGACGTCGTGCTGAGCCGAATAATCTTCCCGTAAAATTTCCATTGCTTTTGGCACAAGGAGCAGAAGGGATTGCGGTTGGACTTTCGACAAAAGTTTTACCTCATAACTTCAACGAATTAATTGATGCCTCTATAAAAATATTGAAGGGAAAACCCTTTCAGATTTACCCGGATTTTATGACTGCGGGAATTGCTGATGTTTCCAATTATAATGATGGAATGCGTGGCGGAAGAGTTCGTGTTCGAGCCAAAATTGCCCAATCAGATAAAAACACTTTGGTGATTACTCAAATTCCGTTTTCGACAAATACCACGACTTTGATTGACAGTATTTTAAAAGCCAATGAAAAAGGAAAAATCAAAATCAAGAAAATCGAAGACAATACCGCTGCCGAGGTCGAGATTTTAATCCATCTTTTTCCAGGCGTTTCTCCTGATAAAACTATTGACGCTTTGTTTGCTTTCACAGCTTGCGAAACTTCAGTAGCGCCATTGGGCTGTGTGATTGAAGATAACAAACCCTTGTTTGTAGGTGTTTCTCAAATGTTGAAAATTTCGACAGAACGAACTGTTGATTTGCTCAAAGCAGAATTAGAAATTCAATTAGAAGAACTGAAAAACAAATGGCATTTTTCTACTTTAGAAAAAATCTTCATTCGGGAAGAAATGTATATTGATTTCAAATTGTATTCTGATAGAGAATCACTTTATAAGTATATGTATGATCGCTTTGAGCCTTTTACAAAATCATTTGTTAGAGAAATTAATGATGACGATTTGCAAAAATTAACTCAAATTCC
>CAMBHH010000231.1 GCA_945866505.1 Flavobacterium psychrophilum | reverse complement strand
GCTGTACGTTTTGAAATTTTCATCAATAATAGAAATTCTTGATTGTCCAGAAAGGTTTCTTTCTTAGGGTCAGCCTTGATAGAGATTTGGCTTTGAATTGTGTCTAATTTTGACATTAGATCTGTGAACTGGTCTTTTGTGAAGATAATTGCATCCATTTTTAAAAGTTTTAAATTGTTATGGTGCAAATGGAAGAAATATAAAAAAGTCCGATTAGACTTATTTGGTCTTATCGGACTAAATAGTTTGTTAGGCCTTATGGATAGTAAGAAGTCGAAATGTTAATTTTAGAAAAAATCGGACTACAGTTTTATTTTCCAATCATTATTTGGGTTCTTATCGGTTCGAGTTGGCGATAAATATGTTTGAATTGTAAGCATTGAAAGTTCGTTACCATTTTCGTCTAAATAATTATCACAAATGAATTTTGCAATTTCCTTTATCTTATATGCAATGTAAGGTTTGCCATTTGGTTTTATATCATTCATCATTTGTTTGTAAGCATCGGTTAAAATATTGATTGGACCATTCAAACGAATTTTAAAAGTTGGCTTTTTCTCTAAAGCTATTTTATTTTTCTCGTCTGCTTGTTCTTTCTCTAATTGACATTTTAAGACTTTCTCATTCTGAATTTGTTTCAATAAAGCTTTGCATTGTTTTCTATAATCCAAAAGTTTATGATTGATAAAATAAACTTCCGATTGTTTGTATTCGCAAATTTCTTCATTCAAATAAAGTATTTTATCAGGATAATTTGTTAGAGTAGCTATATGAGTTTTTACCTCCGAAAATGAAAAATAACGGTCTTCACTTTCCGCATTGATTAGTCTTTTTGGAGTTTTCACGGCCGTTTCTTTTACTCTCGAAGATTGCAGCTCTGTTCGTTTTTTCTCGATTAAAATATACAATTTATTGTATCTACTCAATGCTGTTTTGGAGCTGAAAAAGGCTTCATTATTGGCTAATAATTTTTCGAGTTTACATATCCACACTTCCGGGTTCTTCACCTGGTTGAATTGATAATCGATAAATGCAGGAAATTGAGATTGTTTGAGTTCTAATATTTTTGCAATTAAAGCATTGCAATAGTTTTGAATAGTGATTTTGTCTTCGACAATAATATCAAATAAAGGATTTTTGGACAGAGCCACAGGCACTGCCAATAATTCTACAAACGGAGCTGTTTGCATATTTTGATCCTTTGAGTTCAAGTTTAATTATAGTTTTTGGGGTGTTCATTTAGTATTAAAAGGTAATTAAAAGCGGTTTTAAATTGGTTGCTTTTTGGAAGTCCTAGTGTTTTCTACTAGTGTTCGTTTATCACTCGTTTCGAATGCTTTAAAAATTACTCATTTTCTCTTCTGTAAAGTTATAAAATAAAAAAAATCCTTGTTAAAGGATTTTAGTTGAAGTTATTAACAATCGTTTAAGGTCAATAAAATAGGTGCTTGACAGGTTATTTAGAAAATAAAACTATCAACGGCTTTGTCTAGTTCTTCGCTGATGATTTTGGCATAAATCTGAGTAGTGCTGATTTCTTTGTGATCCATCAGTTTAGAAACGTGCTCAATTCTCATACCATTATTTAACGCATTTGTAGCAAAGCTATGGCGACTTAAATGAAATGAAAGCGAAAAAGGTAATTTCATTTCTTTTCCGATTTTCCTCAAATATTTATTACATAGTACATTTCCACTTTCGATGATTTTATGTTTGGTTTCTTCGTTTTTGAAATACAATTCTTTGTTCTTTACTATCGGAAAAATAAAATCGTCCTCAAGGGCATTTTCTTTTTGGTATTTAGCAAGGATATTCAAAGCAACAGTACCCATTTTAAACTGATGTAAGCGAGAAGTTTTACGGATTACCTTTTTGATTCGGCTTTCCTCCACATTGAAGTGTTGGTGTTGCAAATCAACCACATCACTAAAACGCAAACCACCAGCATAAATCGAAAATACAAACATATCACGAGCAATTTCAGAAATTGATCCTGGAGCAAAATTTAAGTTTAATAAACTTTGTATTTGTTCTTTGCTTAAAAAGGAACGAGAGCTGCTATTTCGTGTTAATTTGATTTTGCTAAACGGATACATATGAGGCGGAATAATATCCTCTTTAATCGCCTCTTTGAACATAATGGCCAAAATGATTATCTTTTGGCGTTGGGTTGTATTAGAATTTTTCTGCACATTACTTAAATCACTAATGTAGTCCATTAACACAGAAACAGTAATATCATCGAAATAAATATCCCGAGTTCCTAAATAGTCTTCAAATTTTTTGATACAACCGTAATAAGCTCTATGAGAACTTACAGCAAGGTTTCCTTTTAATTTTTCACATTTTTTGTAAGCATAATCAAAAAAATTAGGCACTTCTTTTCCTTTTATGGCTTCCTTGATTTTGTTAATCGAAACGGATTTTACTTTGCGCTCCAGGTCGGCAAGCTGCCCTTCGGCATCTGCAATCTTTTGAGATAATGAAGCGTTCATTCTTGCGCTATTGGAATGGTTCTTTTTTACCTTCTGCTTTGCTTCATCCCACTCGTTCTCTTTGAGCTTCACTCCAGCAGTGATAAATTTCGTTTTTCTGTCTTTTATAACTCTTATGTATAAAGGACTGTGACCTGTTTGGTCAACTTGATGGGTTCTGAGGATTAATTTTATTGAAGCCATAAGATTTGGAATTTAGAAATGTTGTACTATCTTTACAAAATAATGCAAAGTGGTGAAAGCCTTGTAAATACTAGCATTTCATTCGGGTGCATCGTGCTACGAAGGTACAACATTAGGTACAACAAAACAAGTATTTCATTGCTTTTTGTTGCTTAAATTTGCTCTGATGATTTCTGTAAAGTCAATAAATACAATACTTTAAGTGCAAAGTAGGACTTGGAGTAAAAAGGATTTGATAACCGCAGATTAGCAAATTTTAAATCCCAAAAACTTTGAAATAATTTGCGACCCGAACGATAGCGAATAGGCAAAGCAATCTGCGGTTAAAAAAATTTGTAAACTTTGCGTTTTTGTGGTTAAAATTCGTTTCTACCGAGTCTAAATCTAATCAAATTATCGAAGGCGAAATTCCAGAAATGCAACTTTGAAAGCAATTCTAAAATACATATTTTTTGGTTTATACTGTTGAATGTGCTAAGTTGCTTTTACATTGGTTCGGGTAATAAAAAACAGCTTCTAAAAGAACCATTTAAGCAAACAAATCATTTTTGTAGATTACATCTTCGAATCAAAAAACCAGTGTAATACTCATCATTTAAACCGCGGGAATATTAAATTAATAATTTAAAAACTCATCGAAAGTCCAATTCCGTTAGCATTAGCAACAACATTTAATTCCGCCTTAGAGCGAAAATAAGAAGTAGGATTTAGAGATGCATTATATAATTCTACAGCTTGTTTGGTTTTTTTGTCAGCACCTGCTGCGACCGGGAAGGCAATTGCTACAAGACCAGCGCCAATACCCGCAATTCCCCAGTTTGCTTTTCCACCACCAATGGCAGTTCCAATTGGCCAACCAATAAGTCCACCACCAGCATATCCTAAAATAGTTGCGAATGTTGCAGATGATTTTGCTTTATTTATCAAGCGTAATGATTCTTCATTAGATGCCACTTTACTAGACAGATCGTTCATAGTAAGTACAATTCCGTTTTGGGAAAATTTGTGACCGCCTCCTACTTTTTCGATATCAATTTTTTGAGCTAGACAAAATGTGGTCGATACGAACGCAATAATCATTGTAATAAATATATTCTTCATTATGTTAAAATTTAGTTGTTAAATAATCGAATTGGTTGGTTAGTATTTACTTTTAAAAGTAAATAATCACACAAAAATCGAAAGTATTGATGAATTTATTTAATCAAAATCTACAAATTCTCAAAGAAGTCATTTCCTTTATCATCCGTGATAATAAAAGCTGGGAAATCTTTAATGGTGATTTTACGAACGGCTTCCATTCCTAATTCTTCAAAATCAACTACTTCAACTGAAAGAATGTTTTCTTTTGCTAAAATTGCTGCTGGTCCGCCAATAGAGCCCAAATAGAATCCGCCATATTTTAGACAAGCCTCTTTTACTTCTTTGGTTCTGTTTCCTTTGGCAAGCATCACCATACTTCCTCCATTTTTTTGGAATTCTTCAACATACACGTCCATTCTGCCAGCGGTTGTCGGTCCAAAACTTCCCGAGGCCATTCCTTCTGGAGTTTTTGCAGGTCCTGCATAATAAATCGGGTGGTTTTTGAAGTATTCTGGCATTGGTTTACCCGCATCCAATAATTCTTTGATTTTGGCGTGGGCAATATCTCGGGCTACAATCAAAGTTCCGTTGAGTTTCAAACGTGTTTTGATAGGATATTGTGATAATTTTTTGAGGATGTCCGCCATTGGTTGGTTCAAATCAATTTCGACAGCGGGTTCCAAATGTGGAGGTGTTTCTGGCAAAAATTGTTTTGGATTTACTTCTAATTGCTCTACAAAAATACCGTCTTTGGTAATTTTACCTTTAATATTTCTATCGGCTGAACATGACACTCCCAATCCAACCGGGCAAGAAGCGGCGTGACGTGGCAAACGAATGACACGAACATCGTGTGTGAAATATTTTCCGCCAAATTGCGCTCCAATAGCACTTTCCTGACATATAATTTGCACTCGTTTTTCCCATTCTAAATCACGGAAAGCCTGACCTGACATATTTCCTGAAGTTGGAAGATGGTCAAAATAGCCTGC
>CAMBHH010000230.1 GCA_945866505.1 Flavobacterium psychrophilum | reverse complement strand
AATCTTACTATGATTCAGATTATGCAGCAAGAGCGTAGTTTCCTTCGCCGTGTATGTGTTTTGAAACCTTTTATTTACGAGAATTGTCCCAGTTCTCGACGTGCTTACTTTTCAATTCGACTTGCTGTCAAAACCAGTCGACCCCATTTATTTACGTATTCAGTAATCAGTTTTTAGTATTCAGTAGTAAACAGAATTTCAAAAATCACTTTTTAAAGAAGTGTGCAAAGTTACAATAATTCAGGGTCATTTGCAATTATTAACTGATTACTAAAAACTGAACACTGATAACTCTTTATTCGTCTTCGACTTTGAAAGGATAGTCACCAAATAGTGGTGCTAATTTCCGAACAGCATATGTGCTTTTAGTAAATTTATTAGAAAGAGCAATTATGGTCACATTTTCATCTTTTAGGGTTATGAAAGATGAGGTAAAACCGTGCCACCAACCGTTGTGAAAATAAAAACTTTTGCCAGTTTCCCAATTGATCATCCGTATTCCTAAACCATAATTTTTTCGACCCGGATGTTCGTTGCTATAACCTACATAAATTTGTTTCAAAAGGGCTGGTTCTAAAAAAGAAGGGGAATAACGAGCACGGTCAAATTTCAATAAATCTCTTGGTGTAGAGTAAATATTTTTATCACCATACACTTTATCAAGATAGTCAATTCCAATTTCGACCCGATTGCCTTTATAGGATGGAGCCACATTCTTTTTGTCTTTGTCAAAATCTAAAACAAAAGTGTTGGTCATTCCGAGTGGTTTGAAAATAATTTTGCTCATTGCTTCTCGATACGAAAGTTTGGTAACTTTTTCAATTATTAAGGCCAACATTGCATAATTGGTGTTACAGTAAGCAAAACGAGTTCCTGTTTTTTGTTCCAATCCAATTTTTTTGGTTCCCATTATGGTTAAAATGTCTTCATTTGTGAGTGTATTGTGGCGATCCCAAACTTTTTTGTCGCGATCCGTAAAATAGGCATAACTACGCATCCCACTTCGGTGGCTTAACAACATTCTTACGGTAACTTCTGGATATGGGAACGTTTTTAAATAGACGGTAACTTTATCATCTAGCCCAATTCTTTTAGCATTGACCAATTTCAAAATGGCAGTTGCAGTAAGCACTTTACTCACTGAGGCAATATGAATTGGAGTAGTACTTGTTATTGGTGTTTTGTCTCTAAAATTGGCTAAACCATCGTATTTTTCGTAGATAATTTGACCATTTTTAGCTACAAGAAAACTTCCATTCATACTATTGTTTGGCCAGTTTTTATTGTAAAATACATTTATTTTTTCTTTGGTTTCAGTGATGTACGCTGCAGTAAGTTTTGGAGATTCATTGACTAAGGGTCGCATTTTTGGTAATGCATCTTTTGGAAGTTCAGCATCTTTAAGCTCTTTTATCTCTATTTTTTTCTCTTTCATACAAGAGTTTAAAACCAAAACTAAGAACAGTAATTGTAGTATATTTGTGCGCTTGATAAAATTCATATTTGTTTTGCTAGAAAGGCAAATATATAGAATCAATCTATTTCGATTTGTTATTTTTGAAAACTTAACATTATTTTTATTAACATTTTTAGGTTTCCGCCATTATAGTAATAATCAACCACAAGTGTTTTTATTTTCGAATATATTTTTTGCAAATGAGAACCAAAGTCAGTAAATGTGTTATATTTGTAACAAAAAACAACATTTAAGTTATATATTTTAAGAACATGAAATTCGGAATTATTAAAGAAAGAAAAAGCACACCCGATAGAAGAGTAGTATTTACACCCAATGAATTGGCAAGACTAAAGCAACTTCATCAGGAGATTTCTATGAAGGTTGAAAGTTCCGATCTTAGAGCTTTTTCAGATGAGGAGTACAATAAAAAGGGAATTGAAGTCACAGATGACATCATCGATTGTGATGTGTTTTTTGGTGTTAAAGAGGTTCCTATAGAAAATTTAATTCCCAATAAAAAATATTTCTTTTTTTCGCACACCATCAAAAAGCAACCATATAATAGAAAATTGTTGCAGGCTTTATTAGATAAAAATATTGATTTTTATGATCACGAAACCATTGTCAATGAGAATAATGCCAGATTGATTGGTTTTGGGAAATATGCAGGATTTGTCGGAGCGTATAATAGTTTTCGCGCTTTTGGGATTAAGTTCGAATTGTTTAAACTTCCAAAAGCGGCATCGCTTTCAGGAAAAGACGATATGATTGCACATTTGAAACGGTTGGTTTTACCTCCTATTAAAATTGTAAATACCGGAACTGGAAAAGTGGGAAGTGGTGTCAAAGAAATTCTCGATGCAATTAAAATCAAGAAAGTTTCAGTTGAAAATTATTTAACCAAAAACTATACACAACCCGTTTATACCCAGATTGATGTTTTGGATTACAACGTTCGAAAAGATGGTCAAGTTTTAGAGTTCAGTGATTTTTATCAAAACCCTACTGATTATGTTTCCAGTTTTGAGCGGTTTACTAAAGTTTCTGATATGTACATTACCGGGCATTTTCATAACAGTGAAGCGCCCGATATTCTTACTCGAGAAATGCTAAAAGCAAAAGATTGTAAAATAAAAGTGGTTGCCGACATTTCGTGCGACGTAGACAGTTCCATCGCTTGTACAGTAAGACCGTCTACCATTGACGAACCTTTATATGGTTATTTGCCCAGTGAGAATAAAGAAGTAGATGTATTTCATCCTGCTGCAATTGTAGTGATGGCAGTTGATAATTTGCCATGTGAATTGCCAAAAGAAGCTAGTGAAGGTTTTGGCGAAATGTTTATGGAACACGTAGTCCCCGCTTTTTTCAATGGCGATAAAGACGGAATTTTGAAACGCGCAAAAATAACCGAAAATGGAAAACTCACGTCAAGATTCGCTTATTTGCAAGATTATGTTGATGGCAAATAAGATAACGTAATTAATACAAACAAATTCAAAGCTTCTTAATCGGGAAGCTTTTATGTTTTTAATGAATAATTGTGATTACATTTGAAGATAAAACTTCCAATTTTGAAATCGACTACTATAAAATTATTTATTTTCAGTTTACTAACACTTCAACTTTATTCTTAGGAGTTGTTGCCATTTGTCGAAAATTATAATAAAGCAAACTATCAAGGAGACAATCAGATTTGGAGTGTAGCCCAAGGAGATGATAATGCAATGTATTTTGGCAATAATCATTATTTGTTGCGTTATGATGGAGTTAAATGGGAACGCTATTTGTTGCCCAATAAAACTATTATAAGGTCTATTTTTATAGATGGGGATAAAATTTATTCCGGTTCGTACAAAGAGTTCGGATATTGGTATCGAAAATCTGGAAAGATGCTTTATGTTTCGATTTCAGGAGGTAGGAAAGTTTTTGATGAAAGTGAGAATGAAGAAATATGGAAAATTTTTAAGTTTAACAATCAAATTTATTTTCAATCCTTTAATGAGATCTTCCTGTATGATGGAAAGAAAATTATCAAAACGAATCTTCCATTTCTAATTTCGTATTGCTTTGTTGTTGACAATGAATTCCTAATTGCATCAGTTGGACGTGGTATTTATAAGATGAGTAATGGTATTATTTCAAAGGTTAAAGGATGGAATATTCTCGATAATAATGTGATTCACGCCATCGAAAAACATCAAAATAAAACCTATATATTCACTCAAAAAAACGGAGTGTTTATCGATGAAAACGGTGTGTTGAATTCTTGGAAAAACCCTTTGAATAAAATTTTTAAAACGGCATACATCAATGTTGCTAAGATTATAAATAACAATAAATTGATTATAGGAACAGCCAGTAATGGGGTTTATGTTTTTGATTTGAATGATAATTCACATAAAAATATAAATAGAAGTAATGTCTTGATGAACAATTCTATTTTGAGTATTGGTCAAGACAGAGAGAATAACTTATGGTTGGGTTTAGATAATGGTATTGCTCATATTGAGGTTGATTCACCTATTTCTATTTTTTTTGATAATGCTGGAGTTTTAGGGTCAGTGTATTCAGTAGCAACTACCCAAAAAGGATATTTAATGGCTTCGAATCACGGTGTTTTTAAATATGAGGAAAATCAGTTTTCTTTAGTTCCAAATACACAAGGACAAGCTTGGAATATTGGCAAAATGAACGGCAAGTATCTTATTGGCTATTTCGGCGGAACACTTGTTTATGAAAAGGGCGTATTTACTAAGTTGAATACAATAAGTGGTGGTTGGAACTTAACCAAAAGCAACATTAATAATTCCTATTTACAAGCTTCGTACAGTGGTGTTTGGATTTACAATGACACTAACGATTTATCTCAAAAACATAGTATTAATGGACTTCTTAAACCCATTAAATATGTGGCACAAAACCGAAAGAATGAAATTTGGGCAGCCGATAATTATAGAGGTTTATATAGAATTTTGTATGACGATGATTATAAAACCGTTAAGGTAGAAAATGTAACCCAAAAGAGTAAAATTACAAATGATTTTGGTGTGCGAGTATTTGAATTTCGAAACGAAATCCTCTTTTTGATACATAATTCTTGGTACACATATAATTCAATTTCCAACCAATTGATAGAAAATGAATTGTTTAATGCAAATTTTAAAAATATTTCAGACATAGTTGCTATCGATGAAAACAATTTTATTATTCTACAAAAAGGACTCTTATATCATATTTATGTGAATGCAAACAAGTTTGTTTGGAACAGTATTCAAGAAAAATATTATAGAGGGAAAATAATTAACGATAATTTAAAAATCTTTAAAGACAGAAAAAACTACCTATTAAACCTTGATGATGGGTTTATTTCATTTCAA
>CAMBHH010000229.1 GCA_945866505.1 Flavobacterium psychrophilum | reverse complement strand
ATCGCACAGCTTATAAATAGATCTGACAAACGTCAAACCTTTTTTGCTTCTCAAATATAGAAATAATTCATTGCAAATTATAAAAAGGCGTAAAGTCGGAGACATTTGCGCAGTGCATTAGGTTTAATTTAAAACTTTGGTTTTATTATAGACTTCGCGGAGCACGAGGGTAATTTTAGCTGTTGTGTAATGTTTTTATTTATCAATATCTTTCAATTGTGAATATAAGTTCATATTTGAAACTGAATTTCCAGTTTTTAATTTAAATTCATCAACAATTTCGGCTAGAGTTATATATTGCCAATCATTAAATTTATTCAAATAATAATATTTATCATCTGAATAAATTTCGAGACAATACCTCGATTTATTTTTACCTAACTCTTCTTCCTGTATTTCAATTATTACTTTATTACATTGAGTTTGTCCTCAAATTTTGAATTAAAATCTCGCCCAATAATACAAAGGTTATTATCAGAAAATTTTATTTCATTCACAACAGTTCTTATTTTATCAGTGTGCCAATAAATACCAATTAAAAAACAAATAACTAAAAATATTAAAAAATAAGTTCTATAGCTTGCTAAGTTTTCAGATGAGCGTCCGTAATAAAGTTTGAAAACAGCAATAATTACTATCAAAATTGCTGGTGTCAATCTTTTTGCAAGTCTTTTTACAAAAGGTATATATTCTCCTTTAAATGATTTATTCATCTGTATTTCGGGTTTTTTAAATAACGTCTAACTTTCATTTAGATCTGACAAAATCATACAAAACCACCAAAATTTAGGTAGATAGGAATGACAAACGTTAGACTTTATTCATTTCTCAAATATATAAATTATTCATTGCAAATTATAAAAACGACTTTCTATAAATCCTAATCCCGAAATTTCGGGACTAAAATCCTAAATCTAAAATGGGTTCCGGCAACAATCGAAACGTCATTCTATGGTATTTGGTAACGCCATATTTCAAGATGGCTTCCCGATGTTCCTTAGTTGGATAGCCTTTATTTTGCTGCCAATTGTACATTGGGAATTCTTCGTGAATCGTGTTCATATAATCATCGCGATACGTTTTTGCCAATACTGAAGCCGCGGCAATGCTCCTATATTTCGAATCGCCTTTAATTATGCTTTGATTGGGAATCGATTTTAAAATTTCAATTTCAGCTGTAGAAAATTGTTTTCCGAAAGTGGTTTTCAAACCCAATTTTGCATTCATTGCTCGATTGCCATCCACAATAATAAATTCGGGAATTGGGTTTAATTTCAAAACACATTCTTGCATTGCTTTCATCGAAGCATTCAGAATATTGATTTCGTCAATTTCATTAGGATGCAAATGGGTTACCGCAAATGAAATTGCCACTTCCTCAATAATCGGACGTAATTTATCCCTAACCTTTTCAGAAAGTTGTTTAGAATCGTTAAGCAACTTAATAAGCGTATTTTCAGAATCAGTAATAATTCCCCCTTCGGGGGTAAGGGGGCTTAGCAGTACAGCCGCAGCGGTGACTGGTCCAGCAAGACAGCCACGGCCGGCTTCATCGGTTCCGGTTTCTAGTATAAAATGGGAGAAATTAGCAAGCAGCATATTAGTAGTATAGAAACAACAAATATTGTGAAATTTTCTTCAAAAAAAACCTTTTTTAGCTCTATTTCCCAAAACATTCCCATAAATCGGAGTGTTTTTTTATTTGTATCTTTTTTCATTTACCTTTGCTTTAATTAAAAAAGTAGTTCCTCATAATTATATTCTTTCTTGATGAGAATTTCCTTTCTGGTAGTTTTATTGTTTAGTACTGTTTTGCTTTTTTCTCAAGAGAGAAACAGTAGGAAATCAACCATTCCGAATAATAGCAGCGTTACTGATTCCTCGAAAGCGAAGAAACCTGAAGCTACAATTGATATGTATCGCATAATAACTTTGGAACGTGACACGACTTATATCGATACTTCGCTTACCATTCAAAGAAAATACAGCCATAATTATTTGCGTAAAGACCTTTTTGGACTGTTGGCTTTCCCGAACGAAGGACAAACTTACAATACTTTACAATACAGTTTGACAAGTTTTTCGCCGCTTCCAGAATTTGGATTTAAAGCCAAGCATTTTAATTTTCTTGAAGCGAACCAAATTCGATATTGTTCAGTAGCCACGCCGGTAACTGAATTTTTTTTTAAAACAATTATGAAAAGGGGCCAAAATTTGGATGCGTTTTTTACGCTGAATACTTCGCCAAGATTGAACTTTTCAATAGCGTATAAAGGATTGCGTTCTGAAGGGAAATATATAAATCAGCTAACAAGTACTGGAAATTTCCGATTTACAACTAGTTATAACACTAAAAATAACCGGTATTTTGCTAATTTTCATTATACTGGCCAAGATATTTTGAATGAGGAAAATGGTGGAATTACTACCGTTGAAGATTTTGAAAGTGGTAATCCAGCTTTTTTACAGCGAGACCGATTGGAGGTTTATTTGAAGGATGCTCAATCCTTTCTAAAGGGGAAAAGGTTTTTTTTAGATCACTTTTTTAGAATTAATTCTGTAAAGGGAAACAATAATTTGTATGTGACGCACCAATTCAATTACGAAAATAAATTTTTTGAATACAAACAGCCAACTGTAAATTCCATTGTTGGAGGAAAGACAGTCGTTCGATTTGGCGATTCCTATAAAACCAGCGGTATCAATGACCAAACGCATTATAACAAAACCTACAATAAAGTTGGATTGACGTATGAAAACACCACTTTAGGGAAGTTTAATTTTTTTGTAGATGATTTTTTTAGCAATTATTATTACAATCAAATTTTGATCAAGGTTGACGAAACGGTTCCGGCATTTTTGAGTCGAAGGATTGATTCCTATGGCGGACAATACGATTATCGAAAAAATAAATGGACAGGAAAATTGCTGTTCACCAGATCCTTTACCAATCAATCGCTCTCGAATTTAGATGCGAAAATGCAATATGAGCTAAATGAGGAAATGCTGCTTTCTTTCCAATATCAAAATGTAAACAAATTGCCCAACGATAATTATAATTTGTATCAAAGTAGCTACGTAAATTACAATTGGTCGAACGATTTTAAGAACGAGAAAATAAATTCAATCAGTGCCACCGCCACTACGCCTTGGGTTAGCGTTGCTGCACAATACTCGATATTTAATGATCATTTGTATTTTTCCGATGTTTCTGATGACGACCAAATAGCTTTACAACAACAAATAATTGCGCCTTCGCAGTACGAAAACACTATTAATTATTTGTCGGTAAAAGCAAGTAATGAATTTAAGTTTGGAAAATTTGCATTAGACAATACGATTTTATATCAAAAAGTAGATCAATCGGATTTGATTCTTAATGTTCCTGAATTTGTTACCAGAAACACGCTTTATTATTCTCAAAATATGTTTAAAAAAGCCTTGTTTTTTCAAACAGGTGTCACTTTTAATTATTTCACTTCTTATTATGGCAACGAATACAATCCTGTAATTGGGGAGTTTTTTGTTCAAAATCAGAAAGAAATAGGAAATTTTACCAACTTCGATTTCTTCTTCAATGCAAGAATTCAAAGGACCAGAGTATATTTAACTTTGGAACATTTAAATTCCTCGCTTTCAGGATACAATTACTTGTCTTCACCAAATAATCCATATACTGACTTTATAATTCGCTTTGGTTTGGTTTGGAATTTTTTCCAATAAAAATTAAACTTGTATAACTGATATAAGTTTTATATTTGTTGAGTAACTAATATAATCGATGAAAATAATTTCAGAAATACTTTTAGACGACTATAAAAAAAACTTCCCGCAAGGATTAGAAGAAAAATTTAGTACCCTTTGTGATGCTGAAATTTCTACTGAATCATTTAGTTTTTATACTTCGGTTGCATCAGTGTTTTCAAGCAAAATTGAAGGTGAAGAAATAGAATTGGATTCCTATATTAAACATAAAAAATTTGGAATCGAATTTCTTCCCGATTATACCCAAAAAATTGATGATTTATATAATGGATATTCTTTTGCAAAGGCGAATCTGTTAAATCAAAATACCATTTCCGAAGTACATAAGCTTTTAGGAAAGCACATAGTTGCGACAAATCAGCAAGGAAAACATCGTTTCCAAAATATGTTTATTACTAACGATGAAGGGCGAATCGAATATATAGCGGCTTTGTCACATCAAGTGGATAATGAAATGACCAATTTTTATGACGATATCGAATGCCTATTGAAACTGGATTTGACTTTCCAAGAAGTTTTCTATTTCGCAAGTATGATACATTTGGTTTTTGTAAAAATACATCCTTGGAATGATGGCAATGGGCGTTCGGGAAGATTGATTGAAAAATGGTTCTTGTCGGAAAAACTTGGGCAAAAGGCCTGGTTTGTTCAAAGCGAAAAATATTATTATCAAAACCATCAGTTGTATTATGATAATCTTAGAAGGCTGGGTTTTGAGTACGAATCCTTGGATTATTCTAAAGCCTTACCTTTTCTTGAAATGCTGCCAAAATCACTGTTTCTGTAATAGCAATGACAATAGTAATATCAATGGCAATTTCAATATCAATGTCAATGGCAATTTCTAATCAATAACCTCTAACTTCTAAAATCTAAAATCTACAATCTAAAATGACCTTCACCGCCATAGATTTTGAAACCGCCACAGGCTTTCATCCTTGTTCAGTAGGAATTGTTACGGTCGAAAACGGTATTATTGTTGACGAATTTGTTACGTTGATTAAACCGCCAAGAAATGAATATTCGCCTTTTACCATTGCAGTTCACGGAATTTATCCACGAGATACTGTTAGTGCAA
>CAMBHH010000228.1 GCA_945866505.1 Flavobacterium psychrophilum | reverse complement strand
TATTGGGTTTCAAATTGTTGTCTCCTAATTTGAAATCAATAGGTAATATTGCAAAATATACGTTATTGGCCATCTGGTTACTATCTGTTTCCTTGGCAATCGCTATTGGATTAAAACAAGCATCAGCCTTCGCTATTGATGGAAGGGTTGTTAAAAAGGAAACATTAAACTTACAACCAACAGACACCCTTTTCATAAAATTCAAACACAATGAAAATTTAGCTAAAAATGTATATGAAAATGAAAATTTTAAGATCACTTTAGATTCTACCGGAAATGATATAATCTATTCGAATAATGTAAGATTTAGAATTGCACAAACGGATACAGAATCAGCATACATTCAAATTGAAAAAGAAGCTAAAGGGAAAACGCTATTCGAAGCCAAACAAAGAGCCGAGAAAATAAAATACAGCTATAAAGTCATTGGGAACCAATTGGTATTCGACAATTATTTAGTAACAGATTTAAAAGAAAAATTCCGTGATCAAGAAATTGAAATAACTTTATTCCTACCTTTAGGCACTTTATTGAAAATGGACGAGTCAGCAAGACAATACGACCAAACAGATGATGACTATTTTTTATGGAATCCGGACGATAGCAATGAAGTGTACAAAGTAGAAAGTGATGAAATAAAATGCCAAAATTGTCTAGATGAAGTCGAAGGAAATATCACTATAGATACTAAACAAGAAAAGGACAGCGTTGTTACAACAACTGTAACTGTAAATGGCGAAGTGGTAACAGTTAATAAAACGGGTAGTAAAAAAGGGTTGTCTGTAGATAAAGACGGTGTAATAACTAAAAACGAGTAGTTATGATTAAAATTATCACGATGATAACAAAATTTATTGTAGCTGCATTAATGGCGCTGCTCTTTGCCTCTTGCAATTCCGGTTTTCATTTTGGAGATGGAATAAAAGGAAGTGGAAATATCACCACAGAAACAAGACCGGCAACCCAAGATTTCAAAAGCATTGAAGTAAGTCAAGGAATAAAAGTAAATGTAGAACAAGCGGATATCAAATCCATAACAGTGGAAGCCGATGACAATTTGCAAGAACACATTATTACCAAAATAGAAGATGGCGTTTTGAAAATTAAATCGGATTCCAATTACAATTCAACCGAAACACCAGTTGTGAATGTAAAAATGCCTATTATCAGTGGATTGAGTGCAAGCAGTGGGTCTGAAATTAAAAGTTCTACTTCATTAGTATCTAATAATATAAATGCAAAATCCAGCAGCGGAAGTCGCATTAATATTGAAGTAGAAGCCGATGCAATTACGCTAGAAAGCTCCAGTGGAAGCAACATTGAAGCCAGTGGAAAAGCACTAAAATTAGAAACTACTTCATCAAGCGGAAGCTCAATTGATGCTAGAGATTTAATGGCCAACGAAGTGATTGCGCAAACCACAAGCGGCAGCAGTACTTCAGTATATCCTATTTTGAGGCTTAACGCAAAAGCCTCTAGCGGAAGTTCTATTAATTATTATAAAGTTCCAAAAACACTAACTAAAGAGGAATCTTCTGGCGGAAGCGTCAGCGAAAATTAAACTTCCCTTTTTACCAAAAAACCATAAAAATCATCCATCAAAAGTGGATGATTTTTTTATATTTGTAAAAAACCTAACTCATTTTAAAATGAAAAAAGATACTTTTATTATCCTACTTCTACTCGTTTCCACATTGGCATTAGCGCAAAAAAAAGAAAAAATTAAGGGTTCCAAAATAGTAACAATTGAACAAAGAGAAATTGGCAATTTTGAGGCCATAGAAATTAGCGATAATCTCGAAGTATATTTGGCTAAAGGCGAAAACTGTGAATTAAAAATTGAAGCGGACGATAATCTTCACGAAATAGTAAATATTGATTTAACAGCAAAAACACTACGAATAAACACTTCCAAAACTGCCACCAATTATAAAAAGTTCATTATCCAAATTACTTATAATAATGAGTTGAAAATGGTCAGTTCGAAAGACGAAGCCATCATAAATGCAATTCAGGAACTTCAATTGAATGATTTTTCTATAAAATCTTTCGATAATTCTAAATTATTTTTGAATGTAAACACAAAGAATTTTGCTATAGAGTCTGACCACAATTCAAAAGTGGAGCTCAACTTAAAATCGGAAAAAGCGACTATACAATTGAGTAAAAATGCCAGCTTGAAAGCTTTAGTATCGGCAACCTATTTGAAATGTGATTTATATCAAAAAGCAATCGCTAACTTAGAAGGCGATGTCACCAACTCGAGCATTAGATTAGACAATAATGCTAAATTTATCGGGAATAATCTAACCATTACAAATGCTCAATTACTTGCCGAAAGTTATTCAAATTGCAGCATTAATGTGAATACAGTTATTAGCATTGATGTAGCTGAAAACGCTGAAATTCAACTTTATGGCGAGCAAAAAATAGAAATGAAACGATTTGCTGGCAATGCGATTTTAAGTAAAAAACCAACTAAATAATCACAAAAAAAGTCTCAATTTAGAGACTTTTTTTATTCTTTAAGAAAATCAAATAGTTATTATTCCAAAGACGCCAAATATCTTTCGGCATCCAAGGCAGCCATACATCCAGTTCCAGCCGCTGTTATTGCTTGGCGATACACGTGATCTGCTGCGTCTCCAGATACAAAAACTCCAGCCACATTGGTTTTTGCAGTTCCAGGAACATTGACAATATAGCCTGTTTCATCAAGAGTTAGATATTCCTTAAAAATATCGGTGTTGGGTTTATGACCAATCGCTGCAAAGAAACCTGTAGCAGGAATGTCGAAAATGTCACCTGTTGTTTTATTTTTGGCTTTTACACCTGTCACCACCTGACCGTCGCCCAAAATTTCCACAGTATCGTGGTTCATCAAAATAGTAATATTTTCGGTTTTGCGAACTCGTGCTTCCATAATTTTTGAAGCGCGGAACCTTTCGCTACGAACTAACATAGTTACTTTGGAACACAGTTTAGATAAGTAATGGGCCTCTTCGCAAGCAGAATCTCCTGCTCCAACAATAACTACCTCTTGATTTCTATAGAAAAAACCGTCACAAACAGCACAGGCTGAAACACCACCACCCATCTTTAAATAGTGTTGTTCGGATTCTAATCCTAAATATTTTGCGGATGCTCCTGTCGAAATGATCACCGTTTCGCAATGCAATTCGATAGTATCGTTGATCCAAACTTTGTGAATGCCACCACTAAAATCAACTTTTGTTGCCCAACCGTCACGAATATCGGTTCCAAAACGTTTCGCTTGCTCTTCTATGCCTACCATCATTTGTGGGCCAGTTATTCCTTCTGGATTTCCAGGCCAATTTTCTACTTCATTTGTAGTAGTTAATTGCCCGCCAGGTTGCATTCCTTGATATAAAACGGGGTTCATGCTAGCTCTCGCAGCATAT
Organism: Flavobacterium psychrophilum; assembly: GCA_945866505.1. Lineage (GTDB taxonomy): Bacteria > Bacteroidota > Bacteroidia > Flavobacteriales > Flavobacteriaceae > Flavobacterium > Flavobacterium psychrophilum_H. The sequence continues at coordinate 1,426 of CAMBHH010000228.1, read as the reverse complement.
ATGGCGGCAGTGTAGCCCGCAGGTCCAGAACCTATAATAAGACATTTTATTTTTTCGATTGTAGTTGACATAATACTTTTCATTTATATTTTATTTAGTACAAATATATGTCTTTATTGAAAAATAGAAACCAAAAAAATATCACTTTTAACTATTTGAAAATAATAAGAATCAATTTGACTCTATCACTTGTAAGATTCAAAATTAACCGTATCTTTGCATCCGCTTTCGGGGTGTAGCGTAGCTCGGTTATCGCGCCTGCTTTGGGAGCAGGAGGCCGCAGGTTCGAATCCTGCCACCCCGACAAAAGTCGAACAGAAATGTTCGGCTTTTTTGTTTTTTAGTCTTGACAATTGGCTTAAAAACTCAGCGCTGATTGGTTATCACGTCCCGATTTAGATCGGGAAGGCCGCAGGTTCGAATCCTGCCACCCCGATAAAAGTCGAACAGAAATGTTCGGCTTTTTTGTTTTTAAGTCTTGACAATTTATGTGAGAATTAGTAGTAGCTTGCAATAAAGGACATTCTGTATATGCAATGTTTAATGCCTGTGATATTGGTAGGGTTAAATCGTGTAAGCCTGAAAACTTTCTTGTCAATTCTACTATAAAAAGACTGTAAATGTTATGATTTTCAGAGCCTTTTTTACTTTTCGTAATTTATAATAATTTAAGTTGTTACATAAAATGAAAACCAAACGGTGAACCAAATTATAACCTATTTTTGCTTCGCTATAGTGCAACAGACTTTTTTAAATATAGGAATTGCAACGAATAGACGATTTTTATTTTTATGCTTAATTGCCTTGTTTTGGAATCAGTTAGGTGAACTGTTTTTAGTTGTTTACTTCAAGAGCGTTTTAAATATTTTATTGATAACTAAACTGTTACTCATTCAAAATTGAATTGAAAGCTGTAAACAAATTTGGCAAACTACTACTTACTAACCATCTTTTTAGTCTCATTTCTTCTCAAAAATTCTGAAAAAACGAACACAGGATCTTCACCGGTTTCAATTAAATTAGTAAAAGACCATAAACAATCTTTCGTTAATTTATAATGAGTGTCAGTATCCGAATCTATTTCTCCAGGAAATAAGGAATAGGTTAGTAAATCCCTAGAATAAATATATTCAACCTGATTGTATTTTACACTTACCTTAACGATACCGCATTTTAACAATCCATTGAAATGGGAAGCTAATACTAATATATCATTGGTAATTTCTTCATCAAACCGTTTCAGGATTGTTGACCTAAAGTTTAATTTACCTGCCCTAACGGAATAATTAAAATCCACATAATTTGTATCGTCTACTTTAAACCCGCATTCGATAGATTTCTCTTTGTCAAATTGTCCAAAATTCCATCCAGATTTTTTATGAAATTTAATTAGGTCATTCCATACAAAATTTGAAGCGTTTTTAAC
>CAMBHH010000227.1 GCA_945866505.1 Flavobacterium psychrophilum | reverse complement strand
ATTGATCCTGCACCAGAAGGCACATTATTAAAATTGACTGTTAAAGTAGTTGTTCCCTGACCCGAAACAATGTTTACGCCAGTAGGAACAGTCCAATTATAAGTGGTAGCGTTAGCAACTGGAGCGACTGAATAAGAAGCAGCCGTTGTAGTTCCTACCAAAGCGCCTTGTGCGACCGTACCTGTAATGGCTCCCGGCGTTCCTGGTAAACCAAGTATGTTTACAGTAATAGCAATTCTTTCACTTTCGACACCGTTTGAAACCTGCGACACATAATATACTCTTGTACCATCAGTGGTAGTTGTTGGTGTAGGACTGGCAAGTGTGGCGCGACCACCAACTGCAGTAGTGTACCATCTTGAAACAACACCAGCTGCAAAAGGAGATACTAAAGGCGGAGCAACTGCGTTTCGGCAATAATTTAGCACAATTGGCGCATCATAGTTTGGAGAAAAGCTAGCTGTTGCAACTTCTTGGTAATTGGCATTTGCAAAACTGCCAATAAAAATCATAAGTAATAGTAAGCGTGTTTTCATAATTAGTTTGTTTTTTTAAGATTATGGTACAAACGTATTATAAGAGCGAAAACAAAAACCGCCCAGTTTGAGAACAGCCGTTTTGGGTTTGAGAACATGGTTTTTATATTGTTATTGATTGTGTACTTTTACCCTGAATTAATACTGGAATTTTGAGAAAACAATTTATCACGACTTTATTTCTGATGTGGATTTTTTGCTCTGGCTTTTCGCAAGAAATTTATCATCAAGAAATAACTATTTCTGAGGGTCTGCCCTCAAATAGTGTATATGATATTATGCAAGACGATAAAGGATTTATTTGGTTTGCAACAGACGAAGGTGTTTCTCGATTCGATGGGCGAAATTTTGTAACATTCAAATCACAAAACAAAGGAGGTAAAAGTGGCTCGTTCTTAAAAAAAGATAATTTCGGAAGAATTTGGTACGAAAATTTTGATGGTTATTTGAACTACATTCAAAACGATTCGGTTTATAAATTAGAAAAGCAAGGAAATCCAATGGGTTTTATAAACTATTCTATCTACAAAAACCAACTCACGTATGCAACCCAAAACGGCTACGAAATTCTTGATTTAAAAACGCTAAAAATAATTAAGAACCAAAATTTAACTGATTTTAGTATCTGTTTTATAGAAATTGTAGATGGAAAAACCAATTTTATTGACGCATCTTTAAAAACAATCACACTAAACAATTCTACTCTTTCTAGTAGTCCAAAATATTTGAATACACCTTTAGTAGCGCCAATATTTACAACTTCAAATACAACATATTGTACAGACAAAAGCAATACGAATAAAAAAATTTACAAAATTGAAAATGGAAAAGTAATGCCATTATTTGAAATTAATAGCACTCAAACCATTCAAAACTTATACTTTTTGCAAAATAAATTTTGGATTTGTACCAATAAAGGTCTTTTTGTATTGGATAAAAACGGAAAGAAATTAAACAACAAGCCTTATTTTGCCAATTTCAGTATCACTTCTTTTTTTATTGACAACGAGAACAAATACTGGATTGGCACATTGAACGATGGAGTGCTTCGGTTTTCTGATTTTAACGAAATTCAAAGTGACCTGAAAGAAATAAAACCACTACTACTTTCGGCAGAAAATTCAAATTTATATGTTGGGTCAGAAAACGGGAGTATCTATTCGATTTCAAACGATTTTGGAAGCTTGAAAGAACTACCTCTAAAATGCAAAAACCAAATTTTATACATCAATGATTCACATCCAAAGTTCAATTTTATTGCAGCCGATGGAACATACAAAACCAATAAAAATTTTGAAGTTTTAGAACACGAAAATTATGCTTTAAAATCGATAGATTTTGTTACTGAAAGCGAAGCTATTGTTGCTGTATCAGGTTTTATAGGATTTGTAAACATTGGGAATATGGTCTCAAAAAGCGAAGTAGGTAACTTTCAATATAAAGACAAACAACATCATTTAAAAGATAATATTCGCGGAAAAGCAGCAGTTTGGAATCCTATTGATAACGAAGCTTTATTCCTTACCAATATGGGATTGTTGAGCTATAAAAACAATCGGCTACGAGAACTTAAACTTGATAATAAAAAAACTGGATTTAAGGGCATCAAAAAAGCAAATAATTCTATTTATGTGCTCACCGATGACAATAAATTATATCACTATATTCATAATGATTTTAAGGAAATAAAAACTGGTTTAGAGGAAATAACCTTTTTTAAAAGTATAAACGATAACATTTGTATTGGAAACAAAAAAGCAATTTATCATTTGAAAAACAATCAATTACAAAAAATAGAAGCCATAAAGATTTCCGAAAAAATTCAAGATTTACAAATAGACAAAGATTATTTTTATGTTTTAAACAAAAAAAATATTATCCGTTTTAATAAAAATGGTTCAAACACAATTCAAAATAAAATCGCTTTAGTTTTAGAAAAAATTTGGGTAAACAATGTAGATTATACTTTCAAAAACAAACAAAATCTAAGTTATTCACAAAACGATTTGAGAATTCAAGTTGCGATGATAGATTATGATAAAAATAGTAGTGTTTATTACAGAATTAACGATCAATCCTGGAAAGAAATATTGAATAACGGAAACATTTTACAGCTTTCTTCTTTGTCTCCAAATCAATATAAAATTGAATTTAGCAACCAAAAAAACGGAACTGTTTTGCAAAAAGTAAATTTTGAAATTCAAAAACCTTTTTGGGAAACATTATGGTTTTTTATTTTGATTTCAATCCTAATCACGACCGTAATTATTGTCATATACTACAACCGATTAAAACAAATTAAGACAAAAGATAATTTAATAATTGACAAACTCAAACTCGAAAATAGTTTGAATGAAAATAAACTCAAACTAATAAAAGCCCAAATGAATCCGCATTTTTTCTTCAATGCGCTGAACACCATTCAATCCTATATTGCCACCAATGAAACCGAAGAAGCTACCGATTATTTGAATAAATTCTCGAAATTGACAAGAATGATTCTCGAAATGACCGACAAAGATTGGATTTCAATTGATGTCGAGGTCGAAATGCAAACCCTGTATTTGAACCTACAAAAAACACGTTTGTCGGATTTTGAATTTAATATCTTTATCAAAAGCACCACTATTAGAAACGCCACCATTCCGACAATGTTACTGCAACCGTATATCGAAAACGCAGTGATTCACGGATTGGCACACAAATTAGGGAAACGTAATATATGGGTTATTTTTGAAATTAACAATCAAGAACAATTAGAAATCACAATAAAAGACAACGGAATCGGATTGACCAAAGCCAACGAAATCAATCAGAAAAATGCGAATAAAAACACTTCGTTTGCTACAAAAGCCACACTAGAAAGACTAGAAATCATTAACAGAAACGATTTGAAAATTGCCGTTGAAACCAACGAGTTGTTCGACAAAAACGAAAAATCAGAAGGAACAGAAATAAAAATCACAATGGATTTGCGCTATGAATAAATACAAAACCATCATTATCGAGGACGAAAAAAGAGCCCAAATGCTGCTTCAAAATATCTTGGAAAAACACTTTCCGAATGTTGAAATTTTAGCCATCGCCGACGATTTGCCTTCGGGCGTAAAAGCCATCCACAAACACAAACCCGATTTTGTTTTCCTCGATATCGAAATGCCCAATTTTAGCGGCTTAGAAATTCTAGATTTTTTTAATGAAAAAGACGTTAATTTTTCTATTATTTTTACTACCGCTTACAATCACTATGCAATTGAAGCCTTGAAAATTGCTGCGGTAGATTATTTGTTAAAACCATTAAACAAAGAAGATATTAGCGAAGCCTTGGGACGTTTTGAAAAGAAAAACAACGCATACAATCAAGAATCTTTTTCGAGTTTGAAAAGTATTATTACCGATAAAAAAATCAACAAAATAGCGATTCCAGAAGGCAATCAATTGCACTTTATAAAACCCGAAGACATTGTCTATATCAAGGCTGACAATTCTTATTCTGAAATTTATTTAGAAAACGGCACGAAAATGATTGTGAGTCGTTCCATAAAAAACTTTGAGGACGGATTGAAAGAAAATCCGAGTTTTTGCAGAATTCACAAATCCTACTTAATAAACACTCAATTTGTAGATAAATACGACAAATCGAACGGTGGCTGGGTCACACTTTCTAACAAAAAAGAACTCCCAATTTCCCCTGAAAAAATAGATACATTTATGAGTTTAATCAACAAAATATCACGGTAAATTTGATTTCAAAAAGACATCAAAACTTTGTACATTTACGCCCTAATTAAACCCAAGAACAAAAACCTTTTTTGTTCCTCGCAACGATTATGTACGAAAAAACATTTCCGAATAAAAGATTCAAACACACTTTAGAATTTTTGCAAAAACACGTTTCCACCGCTGAAACTATTTTCGATTTAGGCGTTCCCAATCCTTTTTCCAAAATAATGGTTGAAAACGGATTCACCGTAAAAAACACAACTGGCGAAGATATCGACAACAACCAAACGGCATTGCAAAACGAAAGCTATACTGTTTTTGCCGCTTTCGAAATCTTTGAACATTTGTTGAATCCTTATACGGTATTAGAAAATGTAAAATGTGACAAACTTTTAATTTCCATTCCATTAAGATTATGGTTTTCGTCAGCATATCGTAGTAAGACCGATATGTGGGACAGACATTACCATGAATTTGAAGATTGGCAATTGGATTGGCTGTTAGAAAAAACGGGTTGGAAAATAATAGACAGAGAGAAATTTACACATCCTGTTAAGAAAATTGGTTTTCGTCCACTATTGCGCTTTTTCACACCAAGATATTAT
>CAMBHH010000226.1 GCA_945866505.1 Flavobacterium psychrophilum | reverse complement strand
ACAAAATCATCTGGAACATCAATCAATTCGGCTAATTTGTATAAAAAATAGGCTTCATTTTTTTCGATAATTCCATCGCTCCACAATGCCATGCCGGCGATATCTACCAAATATTGTTTCTCTAAGATATAGGTAAAATAATCTAATTGTAATTCATCCATCCCGAAATTTTGCGACTTCACATTTACTTTCGAAAATTTGCTATATCGAACCGATGTTTCAAAAAGTTTGATTAATAAATCGTCATATTTCGATTTTGTCGATTTTGTTTTCAATGCCAGTGATACAATACTGATAATGGCTTCTTCAATTTTTTTTAAATATTTTTCTGGAATTTCTCCGTTAATCAAGTACTGGCGAAAAGCCAAAACATCTATAAATAACAAAGCATTTGTAACAATATGCGAAAAGTTTTTGTTGATGATATCAATATTGGTCTGAACCCGACTATCTATAATTTTTTCCAAAGCTATTGATATGGTGTCCTCGGGCATTATTTTTTTGAATAAACTAAAACCTTGAGGATTCATTTGGTTGTAAAAATCAACTGCTTCCGAAACAAAGTTTTCCGGACTACTATCTTGATTGTTTACTTCGTAAATGCCATACAGCGTGTTGAGCAGCGCCAGTTTTGAAATTTCGTTCTGAAGCCAGCCTTTGGTGTCTATTGAAAATGAGGTGTCAAAAGAAACGATGTGTCCATAGATAAAACCGGTTTCCCTAACTTTTTTATAAAACAAATTGGGTTGTCTTTCTACAGGAAACAAAGAAGATTTATGTTTCAGGAAAAATTTGTCTATCCAACCGGATGCTGAGGGGTTAATCATTACTTTGTTTTGAATTGCAAAGCTATAATTTTTTGTGGGTTTCAGTAAAAATTATTCTCTTGATTTTTTATTTTGACTGCAAAACGCAATAATTTGCGCAATTCTGGTATTTCGTGTTTCCACTCTTTTAGCATGGTTTAACCAATAGAGATAATTTTTACGGTAGGATGGACTGAAATTTTTATAATTTTCAAAAGCGATTTTGTTTTGGTCGAATGCCAATTTTAAGTCCTCAGGAATAATTAAATCTTCGACGGCATCCAATGAATTCCATGAGCCATTTTTCTTGGCGATTTCAATTTTGGATAAGCCACTTTTATGAATGAGATTTTCTTTCAGAAGTTTATCGATGTAGGTTTTGTTGAGTTTGCTCCAAACACTTTTGTCTTTTCTTGGTGAAAAAAATTGTCTACGTCGCTCTTCATCTATTTTTTTTACAGTTGAATCAATCCAACCGTAACAAATAGCCACCTGAACGGCTTCTTCCCAACGCATACTTTCAAATTGGCTGTCTACTTTATAAAAAATTAGGCAAACGCCCGTAGATTTGGAATGGTTTTCGTGCAACCATTCCCTCCATTCTTGGGCATTTTTGAAATAATGATGTTCTTTTTGATCCAAATGTTTTGTTATAAAGGATTTTTGATTGTAGATTTAGTTTAAGTAAATAAAAAGTTCAAATTATATTGGGTTCATACATCAGAAATCAAGAATCGGTAATCAAAAATCTACAATCATTTTTATTTTATAATTGCCGAGCAAGCTACTCTGGCCCCAGCATTTCCTGCGGGTTGAGAGATAAAGTCATCGGCGCCTTGATGCACGATTAATCCTTTTCCAAGAATATTTTTGGTTTCATCTTCGCAACCAATACACCATTCATTCGTAGCTAAAGAGATGGTTCCGTTTCCTTTTTCATCGGCTATGAAATTGCCAATATCACCTCGATGGTATTCGCCAATGCTCCATTGTCCATGTTTTTTGAATGTAGGATTCCAATGTCCTCCAGCCGAACTCGCGTCGGCCGCTGTGCAATCTGATTTTTCGTGAATGTGGATTGCATGAATACCAGGTTTTAATCCCGATATTTTGGCAAAAAAAGTCACTTTTCCATTATTTTCTTTAAATGTGGCCGTTCCAGTTACTGTGCTGTTGCTTTTAGATTCGAAAACGAGGTTTAAACTCTTTGAATCATTAGAATTACTTTTCGTTTTACATCCGATGATTACGGCTATAATGATTACGATTGGCAAGATTGCTTTTTTCATAGTATGTAAGTTAATTTTATTTATTATACAAAATTAATGATTAATCACATATAAAAACTGATAATCAAGTTCTAATACCAAATGTGCCAAAAGAAAAGAAAACATATAAAATAATCCAACAGAAGAGCATATTTATTAATTTGGAGCAATCGCCGCGTAAAAGATTAGAGACGATTTGCTGCGAAACAAACGGAAAGGTAATATTGGATTAAAATTTAATAGTGTTTGGTATATTATAGCTATAAATCCTGTTTGAAAAGAACAAACAGGATTTATAGTTAAAATATTATGGCTTATTATTTTTTGCTCCACTCAGCAATACTATCTTTATTCATTTTTACATAATCTTGATTTTTAGCTACTTCAGCAGCCGCAAGAGAAATTTTTGCTGTTTCAATTGCTCCTGATTTATCTCCTTGCTTGGCTTGAATCAGTGATTTTAAACGGTTGTACCAAAAAGGTTTATCTTTATTCATTTCCAAGGCTTTATTAACGTAAGCCAATGCTTTTGTCAAATCTCCATTTGACTGAAATAAATACTGCGCTGATGAAAAATAATCACCAGCTCCTGGTCCGGCCAAAGTTTTTTCAATACTTGCCATAGCCATTTTTGCTGTGGGTACTTCAAACTTAACCGCCACAATTGTTTTCTCCCAAGATAATTCTAAATGAGCAAAATTATTATCTAAATTATTGATAGCTATAGTGAAACTTTCTACTGATCGATCAATATGTTCTGATTTTACAGTTGTTTTCAAAGCTACTTTTGTTTCGTCCCAAGTTTCGGGATTTCCCCAATTGTCTGTTGCCGTATAGAAGATGATTTCCCAATTATCAGCTTTTGGAGTAGTATATAATGCATATTTTCCTTTTGGTAGTGTTTTTCCATTAATTACTATGTCATCACTAAAAGAGATAATCGTATTTTCATTGGCTCCCGTTCTCCATAATTTACCAAAAGGAACCAAGTTGTTGAACACATCTCTGCCTTTAGCACTGGGTCTTGAATAAGTAATTTCAACAGTGGTTAAACCTACAACTTGAGTTAAAGTCGACTTTGGGCTGGATTGAGGCGTTTTGACTTGGGCTTCGGTTGCGTAATTTGCAATAATCATTGCTAAAACAAGAATAATCTTTTTCATAGTGTTTAATTTATATTTGCTCAAAATTACAAATTCTTGTTTTCAAAAATGTTAAATATTCCTTAATTCAAAAAAATCAGTATTTTGAAATAATTTCAAAACTCAATTGGTTTAAATGCTCTACAACCACATCGGACAACGACAAATCTTGCAACTTAGAATTTTCACTGTTGTAACCAACGCAGAAAATACCTGCTGCTTTTGCCGCCCTAATTCCGTTGGTGCTATCTTCAATTACGATACAATTTTCTTTTGGTGCAATGGACAAACTAGCAGCATATTCAAAAATAGCCGGATGCGGTTTTGAATCTGGAAAATCTTCTCCACTAACGATATGAGTAAAATATTGATGCAAATTAAATCGCTTGAAAACACGATCGATTGTGACTTTCGCAGCCGAAGAAGCTAGTATCAACTGCATTCCATTTTTATATAAATCTTGGATTAATTGCTCGACACCTTCAATCAAATATAAATCTTCTTTGTTATCGAAAGCATCATTAAAAAGGGTTCTTTTTCTTTGAATTAATTCTTCTACTTCACCATCAATCGGGAACAATTCCTTAAGTTTTTGAAAGGTATTTCTAGTTGAATTCCCCATAAAGGAGGTAAACATATCCTTAGAAACATCAATATTCAATTCGGCAAAGTGTTGAAAATAAGCATAACTATGTACGGGTTCTGTATCAACGATTACGCCGTCCATATCAAAAATTACTGTTTGGATCATTGGAAGTTAGAGGTTAGAAGTTAGAGGTTTTCTAAGTATTCTGTGATAGTTAGAATTAAAGTTTCTCCAAATATTTTGATTTCAAGTAAATCTTTATCTCCTGTGATTAAATGGGTTGCATTTCCATCTTGAGATAAAGAAAGTAAAAAATCGTCTTTTGGATCTCGGCAAAGATTTATTTCGGATGTTACTTCAAGGAATTCAGCTTTTGAATGAATTTCGCCCAATAAAGAATTTAAGTCTGTAATTGAAAAATATTTTTTGAATTTTGGTCTTCGTGCAACTTCAACAAATTCTTCTAGCAATTCTGAACTAAAAAGGAGTGTTAAATTGTTTTTGGAAAATAATTTATCGAGTTTTGAATACTCTTTGGTAAGAAGAAAACTAATCCAAAGATTGGTGTCAATAATAATTCTATCGTTTTTTGGCATATCTATTTGATCTAACCAATTCAACTTCTTTGGTAATTTCTTCAAGTGAGGGGACATTTGAAGATCCTTTTCTGCGAAGTTTGGCGACAATATCTAAAAAATCTTGCTTTTTAGTTTCTTTTATAGAAATCAATTTTAAGTCTGCCAAATCTTGTAAAAGTTTGGCTGCTTTAGGATTTAATAAATCTATTTGATACGTTTTCATATTTCAAAGATAGTATTTTTTTTAATACTGTTTTTGAATCTTAATAATTATCGAATAATTTGCATTCAAACCGCAATCTTAAAACTAATCCAGTTTTCCATCAAAATGAAGATTCCATTTTCCATGCACTTTCATTACTTGTTCTATGACTTCCCGTACAGCGCCTTTTCCGCCGTTTTTATGCGAAATATATTTAGATATGGCTTTTATTTCTGGACTCGCATCTTGCGGACAAGTAGGTAAACCAACCAATTTCATCACGTGAAAATCAGGAATATCATCGCCCATATAGAGCACTTGTTCGGGTTTGATGTCGTAGAGTTCAATATATTCTTTATAAGTTTCGACTTT
>CAMBHH010000225.1 GCA_945866505.1 Flavobacterium psychrophilum | reverse complement strand
GTTTTTGATGATAATTTTTCGTCAGTTCGAGTGATTTTCGATAGAAAATCGTATCGAGAACAAGAAAAATTTCATTAAAAACGGTTCTCGATACATTTTTTGTTCCGTTTTACTTCACAAAAAACACTCGAACTGACGTTTTTAATAATAACACCCAACGGGTTAATATAGATAAAATGAGTATTAAATTTTTAATCGTCGGACTTGGCAACATTGGCGCCGAATATGTCAACACCCGACACAATATCGGTTTTAAAGTAGTTGATTTCCTAGCAAAAAAAGAAAGTTTCCACTTCGAAACCGTAAAACTTGGAGCGCTAGCCGAATATAAGTTTAAAGGAAGGACTTTTTTGCTCTTGAAGCCCAATACCTATATGAATTTGAGTGGAAAAGCGGTCCAATATTGGATGGAAAAGGAAAAGATTCCGATAGAAAACTTGATGATTATTACAGATGATTTGAATTTGCCTTTTGGGACTATTCGCATTAGAAAAAAGGGCAGTGATGGCGGACACAACGGACTAAAAAGCGTTCAATCAACCTTAAACACGAATGATTACATTCGTTTTCGTTTTGGTATCAGTGATGAATTCAAAAAAGGAAAGCAAGTAGATTATGTTCTCGGAGAATGGGACGATTCTGAAAAGACAGCACTTCCAGAACGATTAGAATTGGCTTCTGAAATTATAAAATCCTTTGGAACGGCTGGAATAGAAAACACAATGACTACTTTTAACGGAAAATAATTTTATTGCTTTTTCTTTTTTAACCGCATTCTTAAAAACCAAGTCTTTAAAAAACTTAAATTATAAATATTTTCTCCTTCAAATACAGATGCTTCGGTATAATTCATAACTTTGACAAAATTTTTAAAAATGAAAAATATTACTCCCTACTTTATCGCCCTAATTTTTATGGTTTTTTGTTTGTTTCCTGTTGGAACCATTTACGGTCAAGATAAAAAGCCAGTAAACAAAATGCTGTTTGGAAAACCTGTCAAGGCAGGAGCTATAAATCCAAACAATGGGCTAATTCGATGTGCAACTGCAGAATACGAGGAATTTCTTCAAGAAAAAAACCCTAAAAGAAGAACAAGTAAACAATTTGAAAACTGGCTTGCACCTTTGGTAGCAAAGTATAAAGTTGAAAAAGTCAACGCCAAATTTGCAGAAATTACCATAATAAAAATTCCGGTAGTTGTGCACGTAATTCATAGTGGTGAAGCCATTGGAACTGCCCCAAACATTATGGATGCTCAAGTGCAATCGCAAATTACAGTTCTCAATCAAGATTTTAGAAGATTATTAGGCACTCCTGGACACAATACTAACCCTGTGGGTGCTGATGTTGAAATAGAGTTTGTTTTGGCCAAACAAGACCCTAACGGCAACCCAACAAATGGTATTGATAGAGTATATTTTGCAAAACCATCTTGGTCTGAAACTGAAATTAATTCCATCGTTAAACCAGCTACTATTTGGAATCCTGATTTATATATGAATATGTGGAGTCTAAAATTTTCTAACGAGGAGCTGTTAGGGTACGCACAGTTTCCTGATAATAAATTTTCATCTTCCAATCCAAATTATTTAGACGGTCTTGATTTTAGTGGTGGTGCGGCAAATACTGATGGTGTGGTTTCAAGTTTTGACTTTTTTGGCAGTAGTGATTTTGGGAATAACTTTTTATTATCTAAGCCTTATGACAAAGGAAGAACAATGACTCATGAAGTAGGTCATTTTTTAGGATTATTGCATATTTTTGGCGATTCTAATGGTGATGAAGATACTAATTCCCCCGACTGCTTTGCTTCAGATTATTGTGCTGACACCCCACAAGTGGGTTGGCCACATTTTGATTGTTTAAAAACATACAATACTTGTCCTTCAGACCCAGGAAATGATATGACTGAGAATTATATGGATTATACCGATGATCAATGTATGAACATTTTTACTCAAAATCAAAAGGATAGAGTAAAGGTTATTTTGAATAATGCTGCTAGACGTTCTACATTAAAAACCTCGACTAAAGCAGCCCCAATCTTTTTGTTTGCAAATGATGCCGAAGTAAAAATTGAAGGAGGTAATTATTCTATTACAACTGAAAATGCTACCTGTGATGACATTTTCACCCCGTCAAACAAAACGGTAGCTTTATATAATAGAGGCACAGCAAACCTCGCCTCAATTACTTTGAATTATTCTATTAACGGTGGGGCAAATCAAACCCACACTTGGACAGGGTCTCTATCGCAAAATCAATCGGCCATTGTTACTTTGCCAAATAGTACGGCAATTGGTACTTTAAATGTAACTATCAATTCAGTTAACGGTGGTGCTGATGAAAGAAATACAAACAACGCCGCAACTGCAACGTTTACTGCTCCATCTGGGCCATCAAATTACAACTTAACTACTCTAACATTTCGATTGCAACAAGACAAATGGGGTAGTGAAACCACTTGGAGTCTAAAAAATGGTTCAGGAACAACATTATATAAAGGTGGTCCATATGATGACAAATCAAGTTTGCCAGCTTTAATAACACAAAACTGGACGGTGGCTAGCAATCAATGCTACACTTTTACCATCGAAGACTCAAAAGGAGATGGAATTTGCTGTGGCACTACAAATGGGAATGGTTACTATAGCATTAAATCTTCTGACGGGTCTATAACCATAAAATCAGGATCTGATTTTGGCTCAGTAGATACAAAATCCTTTTCGAACAATACACTTGGAACAGCCGAATTTGATGCATTAAGCGAGATATATGTTTATCCAAATCCAACAAATGGAACTATAAACATTCACTTTTCGGGTGCTTTTGGTTTGCCAAATAGTTACACGATTAGCAATACTTTAGGTCAAATTATTAGCCGAAAAGCTGTTTCGAAAGAAGCCGATTTAACGGTAAATACTTCTTCTTTAAGTAATGGTGTTTATTTTATTACTGTAACCAAACAAGATCAATCCAAAACCCTGCAATTCATCAAAGAATAGTTATAAATTATCACAATATTTAGAGGATTGATTTATTTCAATCCTCTTTTTTTTATTAACTATTCGCTTAATAGGTTTGTTTTAATTGTATAAATTTGCAACATTCTAAAAAAAAATTGCTTTGAAGATTTTCAATTCTGTAAATGATTTCATTTGCTCAAAAAAAACCATTCTTACTTTAGGTACTTTCGACGGAGTCCACATTGGACATCGAAAAATCTTAGAAAAAGTAACTCAAAACACCAACACCGAGACAACTGAAAGTTTAGTGCTTACTTTTTTTCCGCATCCAAGAATGGTTTTAAAAGGGCAATCAGATATAAAATTACTGAACACGATTGGTGAAAAAATAGATTTATTAGAAAATTTAGGTGTTCAGAATCTTGTAATTCATCCATTTGATGAAGAATTCTCCAAACTAACAGCCGAAGAATTTGTCAAAACAATACTGGTCGATCGATTCCATATTCAAAAAATAATTATTGGTCACGATCATCGATTTGGAAGAAACAGAACGGCAAATATTGACGACTTAGTCGCTTTTGGAAAACAATATGATTTTGAAGTGGAACAAATCTCAGTTCAAGAAGTACAGCAGGTGTCCATAAGTTCCACCAAAATTAGAAAGGCACTAACAGAAGGAAATATGGCTTTAGCCAATGATTATTTAGGTTATGAATACTTTCTAACAGGAATAGTTTCTAAAGGAAAGCAATTAGGGAGAACTATTGGATTTCCTACCGCAAATCTTAAGATAGAGGAAAGCGATAAACTTATTCCGAAAAATGGCGTTTATGTTGTAAAAAGTACTATCGACCAAAAGATAGTTTTTGGAATAATGAATATCGGATTTAATCCAACAGTTTCCGGAGAGCAACTATCTGTTGAAGTGCATTATTTAGACTTTGACGCTGATTTATATGGCCAAGAAATTCGAGTTGCTATTCTTGAATATCTTCGTTCAGAGCAAAAATTCGATTCAATTATTTTGCTAAAAGAACAATTGCAGAAAGACAAAAATGCCGCTTTGAATTATATTAAAAATCTATAAGTTCCCCTAATCTTCTTTTATAGGCTATCTTTTTTTAGTTGTACGTAATTGTTTGCTGCCAACGCGATTACCTAATTTCTATTTGCAAGCGAGCACTTTTCGAGATGACACCTTTGTTTGATTGGAACAATTTAACTACTTTTGAAACTTCAAATATATAACCGATGAGTACGATAAGACACGACTGGACAAAAGAAGAAATTATTGCTGTTTATAATAAACCCTTGATGGAATTGCTTTATGAAGCTGCCACAATTCATAGAGTGCATCACGACCCAAACGTAGTTCAAATATCTACTCTAATATCAATAAAAACTGGTGGATGCTCAGAAGATTGCGGATATTGTCCTCAAGCCAAACGGTATCATACCAATATAGAAACTAACCTTTTAATGTCCGTCGAAGATGTAAAAGTGCAGGCTGATAAGGCAAAAGAAGCTGGTTCATCTCGAGTTTGTATGGGAGCTGCATGGAGAAATGTAAAAGACGGTGCCGAATTTGACCAAGTGCTAGAAATGGTTCGTACCATCAACAAAATGGATATGGAAGTGTGTTGCACGCTTGGAATGATAACCGAAAATCAGGCACAACGATTGGCAGAAGCGGGTTTGTATGCCTACAACCACAACATCGATACTTCCGAAGAATATTATAAAGAAGTAATTTCGACTCGAGGTTTTGAAGACCGTTTACAAACTATCGAAAACGTTCGCAAAACTAACATTACGGTGTGTAGTGGTGGAATTATTGGAATGGGCGAAAGTATCGAAGACAGAGCAGGAATGTTAGTTGCACTTGCCACTTTGAATCCGCAGCCAGAATCTGTACCTATAAATGCATTGGTTCCTGTAGAAGGAACACCACTTGCAGCAGAAGAATCAATTGAAATTTGGGAAATGATTCGAATGGTAGCGACGAC
>CAMBHH010000224.1 GCA_945866505.1 Flavobacterium psychrophilum | reverse complement strand
CTGACGCCATAGTATTAGCAGTGTACATTCCGCCGCAAGCCCCTGGGCCTGGACAAGAATTTTTAATTACACCTTTGAAATCTTCATCGGAAATAGTATTCTTGAATTTTTTTCCTAAAGCCTCAAAAGCAGATACTATATTAAGGTGTTCTCCTTTCCATCTTCCTGAGTTGATTGTTCCTCCATAAACCATAATTGCTGGGCGATTTACTCTTCCCATCGCGATTAAGGCTCCTGGCATATTTTTGTCACAACCTGGAATGGCAATCATGGCGTCATACCACTGTGCTCCCATTACGGTTTCGATAGAATCGGCAATAACGTCACGTGAAACCAATGAAAATCGCATTCCTTCTGTTCCGTTTGAAATCCCATCGCTTACACCGATGGTATTAAAAATTAATCCCACTAAATCAGCATCCCAAACTCCTTTTTTGACATCTTTAGCCAGGTCATTCAAGTGCATATTACAAGTATTGCCTTCGTATCCCATACTGACAATGCCCACTTGTGCTTTGTTCAAATCTTCTTCAGTCAAACCAATTCCGTACAACATAGCTTGAGCAGCAGGTTGTGTGATGTCTTGTGTTATCGTTTTACTGTATTTATTTAATTCCATTGTCTGTTTTATTTCTAATTTTATTGTTTTTGTTAGCTTCTAATTAAATCACTTTCAATTTTACAAGCTTCTATGATTTGGTGAATATCCGTATCCAAGACTTCTTTTTTAATATCTGCAAATTTCAAGAATTCTACGTAAACAATATCTAATTGTACTTTTGTCAATTCATAACCTACTTTTTTGGCTCTGTATGCCAATGCGGCTCTACCACTTCTGGCAGTAAGAATGATGGAAGATTCGTTCACACCTACTTCAAGAGGATCCATAATTTCGTAGGTCTCTCTATTTTTAATCACACCATCCTGATGAATTCCTGAACTGTGTGAAAAAGCGTTGGCACCAACAATCGCTTTGTTAGGTTGCACCATCATTCCCATACTTTCTGAAACTAAGCGGCTCATTTCATTCAATTGACGGGTATTGATGCTCGTATCTAAATTCAAATACGGATGTTGTTTTAGCACCATCACTACTTCTTCGAGTGCAGTGTTTCCTGCTCTTTCTCCTATACCATTAATTGTACATTCTATTTGTCTAGCACCGTTAATAACACCAGCAATCGAATTGGCGGTAGCCATGCCTAAATCGTTATGGCAATGACAAGAAAGAATAACGTTTTCGATGCCTTTTACGTTTTCCTTTAGGTATTTGATTTTTGCACCATATTCTTCAGGCAAACAATATCCTGTTGTATCAGGAATATTCAAAACGGTTGCTCCTGATTTTATGACTTCTTCACAGACTCGTGCTAAGAAATCATTTTCTGTTCTACCTGCATCTTCAGCGTAAAATTCTACATCTTCAACGAATGATTTGGCATAAGAAACGGCATATTTTGCTCGGGCAATAATGTCTTCTCTAGTGGTATTTAGTTTGTGTACAATATGAGAATTTGATGTTCCAATTCCGGTATGAATACGGGGTTTTTTTGCATATTTCAAAGCTGCAGCAGCGACATCAATATCGTTTTTAACCGCTCTTGTAAGTCCACAAACCGTAGCGTTTTTTACAATTTTACCTATCTCAGAAACAGATAAAAAATCACCTGGACTTGAAACAGGAAAACCAGCTTCGATAATATCAACTCCCATTTCGTCAAGGCGGGCTGCAATTACCAGTTTTTGCTGGGTATCTAATTTACATCCTGGGACTTGTTCACCGTCTCTTAAAGTGGTATCAAAAATTTGGACTTTCTCTCTGTTCATTTTAAAATATTTAATGTAATTTCACATCTTTGAACAAAAATAGATTTCATTAATCTAATATAAAATTCGTTTTTGTGAATTATACTGTTTATAAGGGATGCGAAAACTTTATAAAATACTTAAAAACAATACGTTACTATACTATATTTTACAATGGCTAACCATCAAAAAGATTCTTTATTTGTTTTAATTAAATCCCTTTCAAAGTCCGAAAAAAGACAATTTAAGATTTTCGCCAGTCGTTTAGAAACGAGTTCTAATACAAAATTTATTGAACTGTTCAATATTTTGGACAAGTCGGAAGGCTATGACGAGAAAATTATTTTGAAAAGTGGCATTATCAAAAAAGAGCAATTATCGAACCTTAAATCGTATTTATACAAACAAATATTGGTGAGTATCAGGTTGAATATTCCGAGCCAAAACATTCGATATCAATTAAGAGAACAAATCGATTTTGCAGCCATACTTTACAACAAAGGCTTGTACAAACAGAGTTTGAAAATCTTGGATAAAACCAAACAACAAGCCCTAGAAAACGACGAAAAATATATGGCGTACGAAATTGTCGAATTTGAAAAACTAATTGAGTCGCAATACATTACCCGCAGTATTCAAGGTCGCGCGGATGAACTCGTTATTCAAGCCAAAGAACTGAATTATAAAAATACGATTTCGAGCAAGTTATCTAATTTATCGCTGCAATTATACGGCATCATGCTGAAAACTGGTTATGTAAGAAGCGATGAAGAATTCAAATATATTGACGATTATTTCACGAAACATATCGCTAAATTCGACGAGAACAAATTTGGTTTTCGGGAGAAGTATTGGTATTTCAATGCTAATCTTTGGCGCAGTTTTCTAGTTCAAGACTTCTTGTCTTGCTATAAATTTTCGCATAAATGGGTAACGCTTTTTTATGACAACAGGAATATGATTTATCTTAATCCTGTGTTTTTCCTGAAAGGGAATCATTATTTATTGGAGTCGCTATTTATGCTGAAATACAAGTCCAATTTTAAGAAATATTTAGGGCTGTTGGAAGAAACCATCAACGATCCGCAATTTCCGGTTAATGACAACATCACTTCGTTATCATTCTTGTATTTATATAACAACAAACTGAATTATCACATTCTCGAGGGAACTTTTGCCGAAGGGGAATACCTGATTCCAGAGGTTTTAGACAAAATAAATCTGCATTCTGAGCATCTAGACGAGCATCACGAAATGTTGTTTTACTATAAAATTGCGTGTATTTATTTTGGTAACGAAAAACACAACGAATGTGTATTTTATCTTGAAAAAATCATCAATAACAAAAACCTTTATGTTCGAGAAGATTTGGCTTGCTTTGCGCGCTTGTTGTGCTTGATTGCGCATTACGAATCTGGGAAAGATTTCAATCTAGAAAATCAGTTGGTGAGCACCTATAAATTTCTAATCAAAATGAATGATTTGCACGAAGTACAAAAGGAAATCATTCGCTTTTTGAAAAAATTAAGTACAATTTATCCAAGTGATATCAAAAAAGAATTCATCAAAGTAAAAGAGCGTTTTGTCGAATTAGAAAAAAACACCTACGAGAAAAGAGCGTTCCTCTACCTCGACATCATTTCGTGGCTTGAAAGCAAAATCGAAAACCGAAAAATCAGCGATATTATAAAGGTGAAAGCTAAATTGAATAATAGGTAAACTTAATAATCCAACAACTCCAACAACTCCTTCTCAAATCTACCTTTTGGCAAATACTGGTCTTCCAAAGCTTTGGTAAATGGAATTGGACTGTCTAAACTCGCCACACGTTTCACGGGAGCGTCAAGGTATTTGAAGCAATTTTCCATAATCAATGCCGAAATATCGCTGGCAATACCGCCAAACAAAGAGTCTTCTTGTAAAATAATGGCTCGTCCCGTTTTCTTCACAGAAGTATAAATAGCTTCTGTATCCAAAGGTTGCAAGGTTCTTAAATCCAATACATCAGCTGAGATTTCGGGGTTTTTAGTCAAAGTTTCCAATGCCCAATGCACGGCTGCGCCAAAAGTGATAATGGTGACTTGGTTTCCTTCTTTTACCAAAGCAGCTTTGCCTAAAGGAATCGTGTAATAATCTGTTGGTACATCTTGGTGAATGCTTCGATACAATTGCTTGTGTTCAAAAAACAGAACAGGATTCGGGTCGTTGATGGATTCGTTCAACAAACCTTTGGCATCATAGGGAAAGGCTGGATAAACTACTTTCAAACCGGGAGTTTTAGTAAACCAAGCTTCGTTGGTTTGGGAATGAAAAGGTCCTGCTTGAGTTCCCGCGCCACAAGGCATCCGTATTACAACATCGGCTTTTTCCTGCCAACGGTAATGTGTTTTTGCCAATAAATTTACGATTGGATTAAAGCCTGTGGAAACAAAATCAGCAAACTGCATTTCGACAATTGCTTTGAAACCGTTGATAGACAATCCCATTCCAGCCGAAACTACAGCACTTTCACAAATGGGTGTGTTGCGAACTCGTTCTCTTCCAAACTGCTCGACAAAACCATCTGTGATTTTGAAAGCACCACCATATTCGGCAATGTCCTGACCCATAATCACCAAATTGTGATATCGTTCCATTGATTGTTTCAAGCTGCTGGAAATAGCATCTATAAATCTAATGTTTTCTGTTTTATCAGAAGTTTTAACTTCTTGATATTCATAATATTTGTAAACATCATTTAATTCATTATCATAACTAGCTTCAATCTCAGGTTCAGCATTGGCAACAGCCCAATTTTCATCAATTTCGTTCTTGATTTCGCTTCTTAAACTGCAATCAAAATCCTCTGAAAGAATGTTTTTTTCTTTTAAATAGGTCATGTAATTTTCCATTGGATCTTTGGCAGCCCAAACGTCCATCAATTCCTGCGGAACATATTTGGTGCCACTCGCCTCTTCGTGACCTCTCATTCTAAAAGTTATGAATTCCAATAAAATAGGCCGCGGATTTTCAATCATTGAAACTTTCAATTCAGATAATTTGGTATATACTTCCAAAATATTATTCCCATCCAGAATATGGCTTTCCATTCCATACCCTATTCCCTTATCGGCAATATTTTCACAACGAAACTGCTCATTTGTTGGGGTTGATAAACCATAACCATTGTTTTCGACAATAAATAAAACCGGTAA
>CAMBHH010000223.1 GCA_945866505.1 Flavobacterium psychrophilum | reverse complement strand
TTGCAATTGGAGCCTATTTTGAAAAGCAAAATGACAAACTCGTGCTCAAAATAGCGCTCAATAAAAAACGAAGAAATTGGTTCTCTGGTTTATGGAATTATCAAATGAATTATCCTTTTGAAATCTCTAATGCGTAATATGGGTTAAATACAGTATTTATTAATTCTTGTATTTCATCGAATTTTTCCTGTGGATTGTCAATAGATATTGTCTTTTTCATTGGTTTTTTTATGGTTCCTAATAGCCTTTTGCCGCTTGGAGAGGTAGAGAACGTCCTAAATGCGTCCTTTCAGCTAAAATAAATTTCTTACGAAAGGGAACTGTGGACTTATCACAAAATTCGAAATCTTGCCAAACGCTGTTGGCAGATAGCCTTATTTTTTTGGTTTAACTTCTTCCTTTTCACTCAACTGTAGAATTGGTTCTCCAATTGTGTTTATATATTGTAATGTTCTAGATTGTTTTTGAATGTTTGAGATTCTCAATAATTTTTCTTGATGATTTGTGTCTGTTTTTTCTTTTTCAGTTGCTGCTGGTAATGGCTCAACTCTAACTTCTAAATTAAAACCTTTATCAATTCTATTTGCGATTTTATTCAATGCAATTACTGTTGCATTTTCTAATTCATTTTTTCTTGCAACTTCATCTTTTAGATGATATTGAGATATAACTTCACTAGCAATTTGTCTAATTAAATTTTCCATTGAAGAATTTGCATGCTCTTCAATTTCTTTTGTTGCAGTTTCTGGAACGCCTTTTTCTTTAAGTTGATTTCTTAAGACTTTTATTTCTAAAATGGTTTTATAGTTATTGATAATTTTTTCAATTGCATTTGATAAAGTGTCAGCAACTTGTAAACCAATAATTACATAAAGTAAAAAATCACTTGATGAAATAGTCTTAATATCAAAATTTCCTTTTTTACCTTCAATAACTTCAGAAAATGTTCCAAGTATAAAATTAAGTTCTTGAACTTCTTTTGAAAATGAACTTAATTTATTGTCAATTACTAACCTTGGAATAGAATATCCTAATTCACATTGACCAGGCAATAAATCTTCTTTACCAATATTCAATTTTGTAAAACCAGATATTAATTCTTCAACAGCATTTTTTAATTTTTCAACTTTGGCATAAATGATATTTATTTCATCCAAAGCTGCCGAAGGAGTAATTTGATTTCTATTAAAAATTTCTTCGATTTGTTCTTTTAGTTCATTTCCAAAAAGATTTTTCCCGCCAATTTCTTCAATAACTTGAATCCAACTTGGACTAAAATCGTTAAAAGGAGATTTTTCTAAACTTTCGTTTAATAAATTTAGTGCAGCAACAAGATTTTGTTGGTACTGGGGTTGTTGAGGATTACTGACTTGATTAGCCAAATTATCTCTAACATCTTGAATTTGTATCAATAAATCTCGATTGTTAAATTCTGTCTGTAATTCCAGTAAAATTTTATGTAGTCTTTCTATATTCATTTTTTTTTTTATGGTTATCTCTTTTTTAACGATTCTCAAAGGTTTCTGCCAACGACCTTATATCTGAAACTAGCCTTAGTATATACACTAAAAATCAAGCAGATTGGCGAAGGTTTGTAACCCTTTAGAACTTTTCAAATATATTAATTTTTTTCTTGCAAATCATCAAAAGGACTAAAGTGCATCATTTATTTACCGCAAAAATGCGGTGAATAATGTGTTTTTTTACCGCAAAAGAATCATTTGTTCGAGCTGAGAAAGAATTAGCGCATTATTTCTTATCGCTTATTCTGAATAATTTCGGCTAGTAATTTCTTGGCTCGAAGTAGTTTTATTTTGACGTTGCTGAGTGGTTCGTCGATTTTGTTGGCAATTTCCTGATAACTCATTTCCTGAAAATAACGTAGCTGAATTACTTCCTGATAATGCGGTTTGAGTTCCTTGATGAATTGCAACAAGCGCGATAGGTTTTGCTCGGTAATCAATTCATCTTCTGCCGATGGAGTGGTGTCGGCAACATTGTAGGCTTGTTGGTTTTCGTCGTCAGTGATTTCGATAAAAAGAGAAGAGTTCTTTTTTCGCAATAGATCGATATGAACATTTTTAGCAATGGCAATTAACCAAGTATTGAATTGAAATTCACGATTGTAAGTCGCTATTTTATCGAAGGCTTTCGAGAACGTTTCTATGGCAATATCTTCGGCGTTGGTTTCGTTTTCGGTACGTTTGAGCATAAAACCATAGACCTCATTCCAATAATAATCCAATAAAAAAGTGAAGGCTACTTGGTCGCCTTTTTTCGCTTTTTCTATCTGCTGATTTATTTCCAATGTACCGGTTTTGAAAAAATATTGGTGATAAAGATATTTAATTGAGTGAAGATAAGCACAATTTCAATAATGGGAAACCAATACATCACATCTTTCTCTTTTAGTTTCCCCGCCGTTAATCCCAACGTAATCCAAGTAAACAAATAACGGAAAGCTACTAAGCTTAAAACAATAATCCATTGGTATTGGAAAGCCAATAAAACGGTGGCCAAAATCAGAAAAAACAACTGTGAAGCATAAAAAAGTCCTAACTGAATTTTATCGAAAGGTTTGTACAATTTTGCAGTAGAAACGTGTCTTCTTTTTTGGGTGAACCAATCCTTGAACCTTGTTTTTGGCTCGGAATAAGTGAAACTTTCAGGCAAATAACAAAGCGCTGTGTTCTTGCTCGTTGCCACCTGATTGATGAATAAGTCGTCGTCACCAGAACGCACTTGAATGTGACTGATGAAGCCGTTTACATTGAAAAATTCTTCTTTTTTATAGGCTAAATTGCGGCCAATTCCCATATAAGGTTTTCCGATTTTTGCCCAAGAAAAATATTGAACAGCGGTTAAAAGCGTCTCGAAACGAATGATTTTATTCAAGAAAGAATTCGCCACTTTTTCATACCCACCGTAACCCAAAACAATGGTTTTTTGCATTGTAAATTGTGAACTCATCGCAGTAATCCAGTCTTTAGAATTTGGATAACAGTCGGCGTCCGTGAACAGCAAATAGTCTTTTTTAGAAGCTTTTATACCCAGTGTCAAGGCATATTTTTTGTTTCCCCAAAAGGCTTCGTTGTTTTTTACTTTTACCAATCTTACATTGGAATATTGTTTTTCAAATTCTTCAAAAATATCCAAAGTATTGTCGCTAGAAGCATCGTCTATCAAGATAATTTCAAAATCTGGATATTCTTGTTCGGCAAGTAATGGAACGTATTTTGCCACATTTTCGGCTTCATTTTTGGCACAAACAATAACTGAAATAGAAATTTTTTTTGGATTTGATTTCTTTGTTTTGGCGAAAGCAAATTTCCCGAAAACAATCAAATAATACGCAAGTTGAATGGCAATTATAACAATAAAAAAATATAAAGTAATGAGTAACATATAGGCTTGGCTTCTATTAAAATCGGTACAAAGATACTTATTAATTACGAATTACGAATTAGGAATTACGAAATACGAATTAAGAATTAAGAAATAGGAATTAAGAAATAGGAATTTCGAAATTCTTATTATGCTGTATGGCTTTACACAATATTGACCTCTGCTTGAATATGAATTCCAAAAGTGTTGAAAATAGTTTCTTGAATATTTTTGGAAACATCCAAAATTTCTTGTCCTGTTGCGTTTCCATAATTAACTAAGACCAAAGCTTGGTTTTTATGAATTCCTGCATCGCCAAAACGTTTCCCCTTAAATCCGGCTTGCTCAATAAGCCAACCAGCAGGAACTTTTACTTCAGTTTCAGAAACGTCGTAATATTTCATATTTGGAAAACTTTGATGAATTTTTTCAAAATCAGATTTTAAAAGGATTGGGTTTTTGAAGAAACTACCGCTGTTTCCAAGTTCTTTTGGGTCCGGCAATTTGCTTTGTCGAATCGCAATTACAGCATTGCTCACGTCTTTTAGACTAGGATTTGTGATGTTGTTTTTTGCCAATTCAGCTGTAATATCTCCGTAGGAAGTATTAATTTTATGGTTGCGCTTCGTCAATTTGAAAACCACCGATGTGATAATGTATTTGCCTTTTTCCTCGTTTTTGAAAATACTTTCGCGGTAACCAAAATGACATTCCCATTTGGTAAAGGTTTTCATTTCTTGTTTTTCTATATTCATCGCTTCACAAGAATCGAAGGTATCTTTGATTTCGGTTCCATACGCACCAATGTTTTGCACTGGAGTAGTTCCCACATTTCCTGGAATGAGAGACATATTTTCTAATCCACCAAGATTTTGATCTAGGGTCCAAAGCACAAATTCGTGCCAGTTTTCGCCTGCTTGGCTTTCGACCCAAACAAAATCGTCGTCCTCCTTGATGATTTTTTTTCCTTTCAAATCGATGTGAATTACCAATGCATCGATATCTTTGGTCAAAAGCATGTTGCTTCCGCCTCCCAAAATAAATTTTCTTTTGAATTTATTTTGTTCTAGAATTGCTTTTAATTCAGCCGTATCGTGAACAGCAGCAAATTCTTTAGCTTTGGCTTCAATGCCAAAAGTATTATAGTTTTTTAGAGAAAAATTAAGTTGTATTTCCATAAGAATCATTAGGTTTCTAGCCTTAATCTGAAATCAATATCAAAATTTATTTGCATAGGTTTTTAGCCACGTATGCATCATAAATAGTGGCATAATGTAGGGAATCATAGTGGTATCGCCTTTTCGTAAATTCCCAACAAGTTTTTTAGCGTCGATATGCTCGAAATAAGGCATATTAAACAAATCACTTTTTGAAAACGATTCTAATTCAACAATAAATCCCGGACTTTTAATTAAATAATCTCCCCAAGGAACGCTCAAACCAATTTTTTTGAAGTTCAGAATTTCATCGGGAAGCCGATCCTTCATTGCTGATTTTAAGACGTATTTCCATTTTTTACCAGTAAAAAGCCATTCATCGTCTAGTGAACCTAATCCTGCAACAAGTCTTTGGTCTAAGAACGGTTCTCTACATTCTATCGAAGCGCCCATTGTGCAACGGTCATTTCGGTCGAGTA
>CAMBHH010000222.1 GCA_945866505.1 Flavobacterium psychrophilum | reverse complement strand
TCCTGGATTTTTGCTTACGCGTGCTTGTGTCGAAAACAAAATAGATGTGGAATGTTTGCCTGGCGCAACGGCTTTTGTTCCCGCTTTGGTCAATAGTGGTTTACCAAATGATAAATTTGTATTCGAAGGATTTTTACCCGATAAAAAAGGAAGACAAACACGATATTTGGCACTAGTCGAAGAAACCCGCACTATGATTTTGTATGTTTCACCACATAAATTAGTTAAAACTTTAGCTGAATTTATAACCTTTTTTGGCGAAGACCGACCCATTTGTGTTTCAAGGGAATTGTCAAAACTGCACGAAGAAAATGTTAGAGGAACGGTACGCGAAGTATTGGCACATTTTGAAAACAAACCACCAAAAGGAGAAATTGTGGTTGTCGTTGGTGGGAAAATAATAGTGAAAGAGAATAAAAAAGAAAGAGAATAAATGGTTACGCTTTAAAGCGACCTATTTTTAAACAAAATTCTTATACACAAACACTTTAAACAAATGTCAATGAAAATAAATTTATTTTATTTAATTTTTGTACTGACTTTTTTCTTCTCTTGCTCAAAAAAAATTGAAAGCAATACTTCCTCTAATATTGAAAATTCGAATTCTTTAAAAGCAATGAAAAATTTTAAGCCAAATAAAGATTTAATTGAGTTTAAAATTATAGATGGATTGAGGGACGACCAAGTAAATAAATTAAATGGTAACGATTTCAGTTATTTAAATTCAAAAGAATTCAATCCAAAAACAGACACAATTAGATATGAAAATAATGAAATTTATATTTCTTACCTAACTTTTTTAACAAGTGGACCTGAATATAAAGCAGATTTTAAAATTAAAGCAGATTCTTTAATTTTAGAGTTGAAACCGTTTTATGATATTGTTATGAGTGAAGAATATGCTGATAGATTGATTTTCAGAATAAAAAATACTGGAAACAAAAAATTTAAAATTGGCAAAGGAATCTAATTGTAGCTAATCTTTTCAAAAAAAAATTATCAATGACCATTACATCCTTTTTAGAAAAATTAAAACAAACACCAAACACGATTACTTTTCCTGAAACCATTGCTGCCATTGAAGAAAATTACGATTTCACTCCAACGGCTTTCGAAAATGGAACGCAACATAATGCTGCAGGAGAAAACTCAGGTTCTTGTAAATTATTTGCATTTGCAAAATTGCAAAACTTGTCTCAAGCAGAAACATTAGCCTGTTTTGGAGCCTATTATTTTGAAGAAGTATTGGGCGAAAAAGAAGGTACAAACCACCAAAATATCCGTAATTTTATGAAAATAGGATGGGATGGAATTCAATTTGAAGGTGAGGCTTTGACTTTGAAATCCTAATTAGCGATGTCGCTCCCATTCAGTACAATCAATATTTTGTAAATATTGTGTTTACGATTATCAGCCATTACAAATTCTTTAGTAATACAACGTTGTTAAAATGGCTAATAATTCACTCTTTTAGAAAGTAGTTGAACGTTAAAAAACGAATTAAGAATCTGTTTCTAATTCCTTAACTTTATCGTAAACCAAATTACTTTCAAAACCACGTCGAAGCAAATAATCACAAAACTTTTTTCGTTTCTTTAAAGTATTTGTATCTCTGATGGTTTCCCAATGTCTTTGTGCTATTGTGTGAAAAGTTTCTAAATATTCTTCTAGCGAGATTTCTTTGAGCGCAGTATTAATAAGCGTTTGCGAAATGTTTTTGCATTTCAATTCGTTAATAATTCTAATTCTACCCCAATGTTTGATGCGATGTTTTCCTCTGGCAAAACTGCAAGCAAAACGTTCTTCGTTGATGAAGTTTTCAGCGATAAGATAAACCATTATTTGGTCTATTTCACCCAAATCCATTCTCATACTTCGCAATTTCGAGACTACTTCTTCATGGCAACGCTCCTGATAGGCACAGAAATGTTCTATTTTTTGTATGGCCTCTTTTACGGATGAAATGGGATTCATTATAGGTATTTCTGTTTAACTTTCTTTTTCTCTTTTGAAGATATTCTATCGTGGTAAAAATAGAGAATTTTTTTTGGTGATTTTTATGATTGGATTGATGGATTTACTGTTGCCCTTTTTTTTAAAGATTTTTCGTCAGCTGACTTTTTTTGATTGTAAAACTGCTTTTTACTTTGATATATAATCAAATAACATTCAATTACTTAATAACAACCGATGGAGTACTCAGTAAAAAAATAATTGTAAAATAAAAAACGCCTGTTTAACAAACGGTTATTTTTCTTCGATTAAAGTAGAAACAAATTATTATTTTCGATTACTCTTCAATTTCCAAGTCTACAAAAGAAAAAGTATTTCCGCTAAACAATCCTTTATCAGATAATTTCAAATCGGGGATTACTAACAGCGCCATAAACGAAAGCGTCATAAAAGGCGCTTTCAGATTACTGCCCAATTCTTTTGCCATTTCGTCAATTTCCTGATATAATTTTCCGGTTTCCCAACCGTTTTTGTCGCTCATAATTCCGGCAACAGGCAAAGCCAACATTTTGTTTTCAGCACCATTCACGGCGCAAACTCCACCCGTATTTTTAATAATTAGATTGACCACATTGCAAATTTCCTCGTCAGAAGTACCCACGACCACAATATTATGGCAATCGTGCGCTACAGAACTGGCAATCGCACCCTTTTTCAATCCAAAATTCTTGATGAAAGCAATCGCAGGTTTCTCATTTTGATAGCGATTGACAACAGCCATTTTTAAGATATCATTTTCTGTATCTGAAACTAGTTGCCTATCAACGATAAGTGATTTATGATGAATTTCATTAGTAATCAATTGTCCTTCCAAGGCTTCGATTACTCGAATTTTCGAACCTGAACCCGAAACTTCGAAGTCTTCAATTTTTTTGGAAGTGATGTTGAAATTATTAGGCGTTTCGAACGGAATATGTTTTACAAAAGATTCGCCATTTTGGGCAACTAATTCGCCGTTAATATAGGTTTGTTTTACTTTAAAATCAACTAAATCTTCAACTACGATAAAATCGGCAGCATCGTTTTCTTTTAGCAATCCAACGTTCATTTTATAATGATTTACAGGATTTACGCAAGCGGCTTGCAAGATTTTGAAAACGTCAATTCCTTTGGCAACAGCGCGGGCACAAAGCAAATTGATGTGTCCCACAATCAAATCGTCTGGATGTTTGTCATCTGAGCAAAACATCATATTCTCGTAATTTTCTGGAAGTAAATCGATTAATGCTTCGAAGTTTTTGGCGGCACTTCCTTCTCGAATGAGGATTTTCATTCCCAACGATAATTTTTCTTCGGCTTCTTCAAATGTGAAACATTCGTGGTCTGTTGTAATTCCTGCCGAAATGTATTTTTTTACAGATTCACCTCGTAATCCTGGAGCGTGACCATCAACGGGTTTGTTAAAATGTTTTGCCCATTCGATTTTCTTTATTACTTCTTCGTCATCGAATAAAACTCCTGGATAATTCATCATTTCCGCTAAATAATAAATATCGGGCGAAGCCATTAGTTCTTTGATACCTTCCGAATCGATAGTAGCGCCGGCACTTTCGAAAGTTGTCGCGGGAACACAAGATGGCGCACCAAAATGAAATTTCAACGGTACTTTTTTACCGTTTTCAATCATATAATAAACACCTGCGGTTCCTAGAACATTGGCAATTTCGTGTGGATCAGAAATTGTGGCTACCGTTCCGTGAAGAACGGCGATTTTTGCAAATTCAGAAGGAACAAGCATCGAACTTTCAATGTGAATGTGGGAATCAATAAATCCTGGAAGAATAAAACTTTTTACCTCGTGATTTTTATCGATTATCGAAATGATTTTCCCGTTTTCGACAGTGATTTCGCCTGCATAGATGCGCCTATTTTCGATGTCGACAATTTGTCCTTGAATTTGCATTTTTCTTATTTTAAAAAGAGATATTCAAAAGTACTATCTTTTGGGTTAAAATCTCTTTTTTACGTTGGAGATTAACAGATAAATTTTAAAATTTTGACTTGGAAAGTATCACAATTTAAAATAATATGCTTTTTGAAGTTGTGTGCCTTCGTTGTGTGCCTTTTGTTTAATTATTTTAAACTAAATTTGTCCTACCACACCAAATACTAATTCGTAATTCGTAATTGATTATGCGCTGGACTATCAAACCAAAACCTTCTGAAGAAAAAGTAAAACAGCTTGCAGCATCTTTGAAGGTGGAAGAATTTGTGGCAACGCTTCTCGTGCAACGTGGCATTGAAACTTTCGATCAAGCCAGACAATTTTTTCGTCCGACTTTAGAAGATTTACACAATCCTTATCTTATGAAAGATATGGATAAAGCGGTTGAACGCATTGAACGGGCGATTGAAAACGGGGAA
Source organism: Flavobacterium psychrophilum (assembly GCA_945866505.1). Taxonomy (GTDB): domain Bacteria; phylum Bacteroidota; class Bacteroidia; order Flavobacteriales; family Flavobacteriaceae; genus Flavobacterium; species Flavobacterium psychrophilum_H. The sequence goes on along the minus strand of CAMBHH010000222.1, from coordinate 653 downwards.
AACATTCTCATTTTTGGCGATTATGATGTCGATGGAACAACAGCGGTTTCCTTGGTTTCCTCCTATTTGAAAACCTATTATCCGAATGTTGCCACGTACATTCCCGATCGTTATGACGAAGGTTATGGCATTTCTTTCAAAGGAATCGATTTTGCCGGTGACAATGGTTTTTCACTAATTATTGCCTTGGATTGCGGTATAAAATCTATTAATCACGTGGCATACGCCAAAGAAAAAACTATTGATTTTATCATTTGCGATCACCACCGACCAGGAAATTCGTTGCCAGAAGCGGTGGCAGTTTTAGATCCAAAACGAGATGATTGTACTTATCCTTACGACGAACTGTGTGGTTGTGGTATTGGTTTTAAACTCATTCAGGCATTGGGTGAAAACCGAAATCAAACCATCGAGGATTTGACTTGTTATCTAGATTTGGTAGCTACTGCAATTGCGGCCGATATTGTTCCAATGACAGGCGAAAACAGGATTTTGGCTTATTTTGGTTTGCAAGTTATCAACTCAGATCCAAGACCGGGAATCAAAGCCCTGATTCATCAAATAAAAAAGAAAACTTTAGATATTACTGATGTTGTTTTTATCATTGCACCCAGAATCAATGCAGCAGGAAGAATCAAACACGGAAATCACGC
>CAMBHH010000221.1 GCA_945866505.1 Flavobacterium psychrophilum | reverse complement strand
CGGCAACATGTTCATTATGGTCTAAATGCACTGCTAATCGTTCAGCACGGCGGCAAACGCAGCGAGCAATATGACAATATGACACAGTTGTGTGGCCTCCAGGCAAAACAAAATGAGTCATAGGTGGAAGCGCTTCCTCCATTGTGTCAATTTCATTTTCAAGCAATTCGAGATCACTTTCTACAATTCCCAGCTTTTTCAAACGCAATTCGCCGTTTTTCTTTACTTCTTTTTCGGGTGGAGTGGCAAGAATGGCCCCAACGGTGAACAAACGATCTTGAATTTCTACAAGAATGGTTTTGTAATGTTGATTCATTTCTTGGTCGCGAATTAATCCTATGTAGGAATTCAATTCGTCCACTGTTCCATAACTTTCTATTCTATTGTGGTCTTTAGGAACTCTCGTTCCTCCAAAAAGTGCAGTAGTACCGTTGTCTCCGGTTTTGGTGTAGATTTTCATTTTGAGGATTTTAGATTTTGGATTTTAGATTTTAGATTTGCACTCTGAAATCTAAAATCTGCAATCTAAAATTATTTTAAATTATCACTTTCAATCATTCCGTCGCGCATTCGAATAATTCTTTTGGCGTGAGCAGCAATATCTTCTTCGTGTGTAACTACAATTATAGTGTTACCGCTTTTGTGAATTTCTTCCAAAAGAGCCATAATTTCTTCTGAAGTTTTGCTATCTAGATTTCCTGTAGGTTCATCTGCAAGAATAATAGAAGGTTTGTTAACTAAAGCTCTCGCAATGGCTACACGCTGGCGTTGTCCTCCTGACAGTTGATTGGGTTGATGGTCCATTCTGTCAGCAAGATTAACTTGCCTCAAAACTTCGGTGGCGCGAATATTTCGTTCCGATTTCGAATATCCTGCATAAATCATTGGCAAAGCTACATTATCTAGCGCAGTGGTTCGTGGCAATAGGTTGAAAGTTTGGAAAATAAAACCAATTTCTTTATTTCGAATATCTGCAAGTTCATCATCGTGCATTTGACTCACGTCTTTTCCGTTAAGAATGTAAGAACCAGAAGTAGGAGTGTCTAAACAACCCAAAAGGTTCATCAATGTAGATTTTCCCGAACCGGAGGGGCCCATTAATGCAACATATTCGCCTTTTTTTATTTCTAATTTAATTCCTTTTAGAACATAAACGATTTCATTTCCAAGAGCAAAATCTCTTTTAATGTTTGTAATTTTTATTAATGAATTTGACATTTTTTATATAAAATTTATCGCTTCGGGTATCTTGGCGAGTCATTAAAGTTTTGGTTTAAAAGTACGAAACACTTTTGAATTATTGATATGTAGTGTTATTTTTAAATTAGTTACATTTTTTAGTAAAATTTATTCGGTTTAGAGTTTATTTAGGAGTGTACACGTCATATATTGCATTCACTTTTTAGTTATTTTTCATAATTATTTTAATTTGTTGTATAATTATTGGATTAAAATTGAAAATAATGCAGTTCAATATAAATTTGTTGAATAAAATTTAAAATAATCAAAATTATGAAAACTAGAAATTTATTTTTTGGAGTTACGTTAATTGCCTTAGGATTTGCATCGTGCAAAGACGAAAAAGAAGTTAAAGCCGAAAAGGCTGTTGATAATTATGTTGTTTATGTCGATTCGATAGAAAAAATTTCGATGGAAGATGCCCAAAACAATTGGGAAGAAATTGATGCCGCTTATCAATTGAGAGTGAGCGAAGCTGAAGCTAATTTAGCTTATTTTAAAGATAGTATTAAAGCACAGGAAAGAATAATTGCAAGTAAAGGCAAGTACGAAGTTATTAGAACTAAAACGTTGGTCAAAACAGTTGTTACTCCGGTAATAACTTCAAAACAAAGATTGAGAAATGCGTTGTTTGGTGAAGGAAAAATTGGTGATGATATGAGTTTTGCTTGGGTAAGTGCAGCAAATATTCACGATGTTTATCAAACTTTCATTCATACAGCTGAGGATAACAAAAATAGTTATTCTCGAGAAGATTGGGATGAAATTAAATTAATGTACGAAGCATTGGACTCTAGAAAAAATACAGTTGAAAAAGAAGGTCTTACTAAAGAAGACAATAGAAAAATTGCTGCATTAAAATTCAAATTTGCACCAATGTTGAAAGTCAACAGAATAGGAGCTAAATCAGAAGAAATGTCTGAAGCAAAACAATAATGCAGGAAGTTGATTATTAATTCAGGGAAAATGACAGTTAGTGACGACTGTCATTTTTTTTAGGTTCGAATCACGAAATGCTCTTTCTGTTGCTCCTTTCTAAAGAAAACCAATCCCCATTGAAAAGTATCGATCGTCACATTTACTTTTGGATGTTTTTTGATGATTTCCCAAGCTTCTTCCATTTCTGATGACCAATGAATATCATCGAAAATCCAAACAGAATCATTAGTAGTCGAGGACAATAACAATTCAAAATACTTTAAAGTAGCTGTTTTCGAATGATTCCCATCGAAGAAAATAAGGTTAGAAGGTAGAAGTTGGAAGTTAGAAGTGGAGAAGTATGATGAAAATTCACTTACAACACATTTTATGTTTTCTAAATTGAATAATTGCAATTGATTTTTTGTAATGGACAGTGTATTAGTACAACCTTCTAAAGTTATAATTGATGCTTTTGGGTTTCCCAATGCTAAGGCAGAAGTTGCTAATCCTAATGAAGTTCCAATTTCTAAAATAGTTGAAGGCTGAAAATAATTGGTAATTCGAAACAATAATTCGGCACGTTTTGGAGAAATTCCAGCAGTTTTGGCAATCTTGGCAATTTGTCTGGTATTCGATTTGAAAACTTTGGAACCCACACCAAAATCAGTTACTTCAATCTTGTTTTTGTTTTCTAAAAGAGAATTTCTGTATTCTTTTAAAACTTGATATTCCGGTTTCGATTTGGTATCATAAAAACATTTGGTAATCAAATTGAATACGAATGGAGAATGAACCGCATGTTCGTTTTTAGAGTTCCAAAGGAATTGGAGATAAGATTTGATTTGAAATAACATTATCGATTCGAGCTTTTAATTTTAGAAACGGGATACAATGATAAAATAGAATCACTCGCACATTTGATTTTTTGGTGTAAGCTATTGTTTTTAAAAAGGCTCTAAAAAAATGATTTAAATTTCCAAATCGAATGTTTTTTTCAACAACTCTAAATTAGGGTTTATTTCATTCAAACGCTTGTACTTATCTATTGGGGTGAAAGCAAATTTATTTTCTACTTTTTCATTCACAACAACTTCAATGGTAATTTCATGATTGTGAAGTTTACCTCTTAAATAGCCTAAAAGGTCGTGTTTTTCAGATTCAAATTCTATTTTTGTACTATCATTTGGCAATTCGTGGGTAATAGTTGTTCCTTCTAATTTTGGGTCGCCAATTAACATTAGAGACTCGATTATTTTATACCCTTTAACACCTAACCGTTCTGCATATTTAGTCCAATGCAACAACATGTCAGTTTCGTTAAAGGCTTCTGTTGGAAGATGAACTTCTTCTTTTACTATTCCTCTGGTGCTTTCTAGTAATTCTCTTTTGGCACGAATACTCGAAAGAGACAATGCAGAAAATTTGGGTCCTTCGGGAAGGTTTGTGGATTGTGGTTTTGGATTTTCGATTGAAACTACTATTTCAGAATGGTTGATTTCGATTTTTGGTTCAGCAACCTTTTCAATGTTACTTTTTTCACTGCCATTGGAATTGTTATTGCTATTGATTTTTTCAACAATAGAATAATCATTAATCCTAAAATAAGTGGGTGGAATTATAAAGGACTCAACTTTTTTTTTTCTCCATCAATGGTGATGGAGGCGAGTTGCATCAAGCAAAGTTCAACGAGTAATCGTTGGTTTTGGCTGACTTTGTATTTCAAATCGCAGTCATTGGCAATTTCAATTCCTTTTAACAAAAAATCTTGTGAAGCTTTTTGACATTGAATGCCGTACAGTTTTTGAGCTTGTTCGCCCACTTCCAACAGCGATAATGTCGCAGGCGTTTTCGAAACTAATAAATCCCTGAAATGCGAAGCTAAACCTGAAACAAAATGATGCGCATCAAATCCTTTAGCGAGAATATCATTGAAAGCCACCAGTAATTCTGGAATTTTGTTTTCTAGAATTAAATCGGTTACCGTGATATAGGTTTCATAATCCAGCACATTCAGGTTTTCAGTAACAGCTTGACGTGTCAAGTTACTACCACAATACGAAACTACGCGGTCAAAAATAGACAAAGCATCACGCATTGCACCATCGGCCTTTTGAGCAATAATATGTAAAGCATCGTCTTCATAATTCACGCCCTGGCTAAAAGCGACTTCGGCTAGATGTTCTTTAGCATCTTTAACGGTAATTCTTTTGAAATCGAATATCTGGCAACGAGAAAGTATCGTCGGAATAATTTTGTGTTTTTCGGTAGTAGCCAATATAAAAATGGCGTGTTTTGGAGGTTCTTCTAGCGTTTTCAAGAAAGCATTGAAAGCTGCCGAAGACAACATATGCACCTCATCAATAATATATACCTTGTATTTTCCAGTTTGTGGTGGAATTCGAACTTGGTCAATCAAATTCCTGATATCATCCACGGAATTGTTGGAAGCAGCATCCAATTCGAAAACATTGAAAGCAAAATCTTCATTCGGATCGTCGTAACCTGGTTGGTTGATTTTTCGGGCAAGAATTCTAGCACAAGTTGTTTTTCCAACACCACGAGGGCCAGTAAATAATAGGGCAGAAGCCAAGTGATTGCTTTCTATGGCATGCAACAACGTGCTGGTAATGGCTTTTTGTCCCACAACATCATTAAAGGTTTGTGGACGATATTTACGAGCCGATACTACAAATTGTTCCATAGATTTTTATTGGTTAGCAAATATAAGATTTTAGTTGATTTGTTTATTCGCTAATTTATTTATTTGAAGAAAATCTTTTTGTACCAAGATAAAAATAAGGATTGAAAACAATAGCATATTGATAATCAAAGAAATGATTAGCCCTCTGTCATATAATGTGTTTTTTTGATTTTTAGGGATCTTATTTTGAGATAATTTATAGGCTCT
>CAMBHH010000220.1 GCA_945866505.1 Flavobacterium psychrophilum | reverse complement strand
TGTTTTTCTCTTAAATTCATGTTTAAATAGCTTGAGAAATCGCCACCCAAGATATAAGTTGCAATTGCTGCTGGGAAAAAATCGGGATCGCTCATTTTTAAATTCACAGTATTTATCAATGAAATTTCAGATTGAACGGCGTTGGGCATGTCCACAAAATTAATTTGTATGAAATCGACATTTTTCGGATCGGTATAATTCAATTTTGGAGTGCTTCTTTTTTCCCAAGAACCAAATAATTTTTCGATAACAGGCTTGATTTTATTGTATTTGACATCGCCAATTACCACTAAATAGGCATTTTCGGGCACAAAATAATTTTGATAATTGGTTTGAACATCGGCAAGTGTAACATTATTTAACGTTTCAACAGTTACAAATTCACCGGACGGATGATTTTTCCCAAAAGCTAATGCATCGCCAACTCTACTAGCAATGGCAGGAACACTTTTTTCTTCGGCTTTAAGCCCTTCAATCATTTTGGTTTTTTCTTTGTCGAATTCGACTTGTGTAAAATTTGGATTGAGTGCGCCATCAGCTATTAATTCTAATATTCGATTCGCATATTTAGACAGAGAGCTCGCGAAAGCACCGTGAGAATTAAAATTGACATTAGCACCTAAAAAATCTATTTCTTCGTTAAAATTGTCTTTGGTTATTTTCTTAGACCCATTTCCAATTAGACTGCTGGTCAAATCATCAACCCCTTTCTTGTTTCCTTCAGCAAAAGGAGCATTGTCTAAAGTCAGATTATAAGTGACTCTAGGTAATTTATGGTCTTCTACAATCATCACTTTCAAACCATTTGATAAAACAAAAGTTTGGGGCTTTTTGATATTTACTATTGGGGCTTTTCCAGGTTTCGGTTGCGGACGGTCTTGTGCTTGCATCATTGCGGTTAAGAACAAAATGAATATTAAAATACTTGTTTTTTTCATGATATAGGTCTTAGTTTTGAGCTTTTTCAGTTGAAGGGATGTAATCTAAAATCAATCGCTGATTTGGATTCAAATATTTTTTTGCTACATCTCTAATTTCTTCTCGTGTAATAGAATGGTAAAGGTCAATTTCGCTATTAATTAATTTGATATCGCCATAAAGCATATAGAATTTCGCTAAGTTTTCGGCAAGCCCTTCTATACTAGCGTTGCTATTTACAAATTGATTGTCAAATGTGTTTTGTAGTTTTTGATAATCTTTTTCAGAAATCAAATCAGTTTGGATTTTAAGGATTTCTTCGTCAATTTCTTTTAATAAGTCGTTTGTGGTGAAAGTTCCCATTGGCAAACCATACACAATATACATTCCGTAGTCTTCTTGGCTGAAACCCACAGCGCCTATTTGCAGCGCGATTTTTTTCTCATCCACTATTTTCTTGTATAATTTTGAACTTTTACCGTCGCTTAGATAGGAAGAAATTAAATTCAAAACCCTGGCATCTCTGGTTTTCATCGATGGAGTTCGGTATGAAGTCACCAACATTGGAATTTGAATATTTGGATCTTGATAGGTTGCTTTTATCGTTTGATTGATTGGTTCTTCGACAAAAGTTTGTTTTTTTAATATTTCGCCTTTTGGAATTGTACCAAAATATTTCTGAATCCATTCTTTAGTTTGGGCAATGTCTATTTGACCCGCAACTACTAAAACAGAATTGTTTGGGGTGTAGAATTTTTTATTAAAAGCTTGAAATTCTTCTAATGTTGCAGCGTCTAAATCTTTCATGGACCCAATAGTGTTCCAGCGATACGGATGCACTTTGAACATGTTTTCTTTAACAACTGTAAGGATATTTCCGTAAGGGCGATTGTCAAAATTGGTTCTTTTTTCCTCTTTGACAACTTCATTTTGCGTATCAACACCAATTTGATTAATAATAGGATGCATCAATCTTTCAGATTCCATCCAAAGTCCTAATTCTAGATTGTTCGAAGGAAAGACTTCGTAATAATAAGTTCGGTCATCAGATGTGTTAGCATTGTTGACACCTCCATTAGACGATACGATTTTCATCCATTCGCCACGCTTGATGTTTTCAGTTCCTTCGAATAATAAATGTTCGAAAAAGTGAGCGAAACCAGTTCTTTCTGGGTTTTCATCTTTTGCTCCCACGTGATACATGACCGAGGTTACAACCACCGGTGCGGAAGGATCATTGTGTAAAATAACGTGCATTCCGTTATCTAAATTGTACTCTTCGAAATCTACTTTTTGGGCAGAGGCAATTCCTCCCAGCAAAAGTGCAGCACCTAACGCCATTATTGATTTTTTCATAAGGATTAATAAAAGTTTTATTTTTCAATTAGTAAAATAACAACAAGTATTGTTACATCAAAAATACTTTTTTTTGCATTTACTACCTAATCTTTCCTACTTTGTCTAAAGTTTAACTAATTAATCTAAAAATCATTAAAAATCACATATAACCTGCTTAAAAACAACATATTAAATAAAGTACGTATTTTTTTGAGTAACTAATTGCAGAATAAATATTTAATTGTATATTTGCAACCTTAAAAATTTATAAAACAATTTGTTATGTATGCAATCGTAGAGATAGCAGGGCAACAATTCAAAGTTAGCAAAGACCTAAAGGTTTACGTTCACCGTTTGACAAATGAAGAAGGAACTAAAGTTTCTTTCGACAAAGTTTATTTGTTAGACGATAACGGTACAATCACAATAGGCGCCCCAGCTATAGAAGGTGCTTCAGTAGAAGCCAAAGTGTTACAACACTTAAAAGGAGATAAAGTAATCGTTTTCAAAAAGAAAAGAAGAAAAGGTTACAAAAAGAGAAACGGTCACCGTCAGTATCTTACCCAAATTGTAATCGAAAGTATTTCAGTATCAGCTCCTAAGAAAGCCGCTGCAAAGAAAGAAACTGTTGAAGTTGCTGCTGAAGAAGTAGAAGCTCCAAAAGTAAAAAAAGCTCCAAAAGCTAAAAAAGAAGAAGAGACACAAGAATAATAACAATATAAAACTAATACGTCATGGCTCACAAGAAAGGTGTCGGTAGTTCTAAGAATGGTAGAGAATCAGAATCAAAACGTTTAGGTGTTAAGATTTTTGGTGGACAAGCTGCTATTGCAGGGAACATCATCGTAAGACAAAGAGGTTCAAAACATAATCCAGGTGAAAACGTTTACATCAGTAAAGATCACACCCTACACGCAAGAGTAGATGGAGTTGTTCAGTTCCAAAAGAAAAGAGATAATAAATCGTATGTATCTATACTTCCATTCGAAGTTGAAGCATAATTGATTTTCTCATTACATTAAAAAACCCGTTTCATAAGAAGCGGGTTTTTTGTTTTTCCTCACCCCAACCCTCTCCGAAGGAGAGGGAGCAGACAGGTGAATTAAATGCTATTAAAATATTTTTTCCTGACATAAGATTTTAAGATTAAAACAATCCTTCAATCGATAAATATCTTTCGCCAGTATCATAATTAAAGGTAAGTACAACTGCTCCATCAGGAATAGTTTCCAGTTTTTTTGCAACTGCAGCCAATGATGCTCCCGTTGAAATCCCAACCAGAATTCCCTCCTCTTTGGCGATTCTTCGCGCATAATCAAAAGCATCGTCTTTGCTAACTTGTATCACTTCGTCAATCAAATCTCCGTGGTAATTAGTTGGAACAAACCCCGCACCTATTCCTTGCAAAGGATGAGGGCCTGGAGTTCCACCACTTAGTACCGGCGATAATTCGGGTTCAACTGCTATTATTTTTACATTAGGAAATTTAGCTTTCAACACTTTTGCTACACCTGTAATGTGTCCGCCAGTTCCAACGCCAGTGATGACATAATCTAAACCATTAGGGAAATCCGCAAGAATTTCTTGAGCTGTAGTTCTTTCGTGAACTTCAACATTCGCAGGATTCTCAAATTGTTTGGGTGACCAAGCATTGGGCGTTTCTAAGACCAATTCGGCAGCTTTTTCGATTGCACCTTTCATTCCTTTTTCGCGAGGTGTAAGAACAAATTCGGCTCCGTAAATTTCCATTAATTTTCTGCGTTCTACACTCATTGATTCCGGCATTACCAGAATCACTTTGTATCCTTTGACCGCAGCGACCATCGCCAAACCTATTCCAGTGTTTCCTGAAGTAGGTTCGATAATTACACTGTTAGCATTCAATAAACCTTTGTTTTCGGCATCTTCTATCATTGATAACGCAATTCTGTCTTTGATGCTGCTGCTTGGATTTGCTTTTTCTAATTTAATCCAAACTTCTTTCTTGTTTCCAAACAACTTGTTGATTTGAACCACAGGTGTATTTCCTATGGTTTCTAAAATGCTTTTTGCTTTCATATTTTTATAAATTATAATTTGAATAGTATAATTTTTGCTTTTTTAATCAATTGCTAATTTACGAAAAAAAACAGCGCGGATTGAATTGGTGTGGAAAGAAAAACTCCTAGACTTTTGAAAGTCTAGGAGCTATGTGTTTATGGGAGAAGTTCTATTTATCATTATAATGTCCCAAGGCTGAAATGATAATAACCACTACTTCGTGACCAATAATTTCATATACTAATCGGTCTTTTTTGTTGATTTGCCTTGACCAAACGTTTTCGTTTTTATATTTCAGTTTCTCAGGTTTGCCAATTCCGATTGCTGGGTGGGTTTCTAGTTCAGAAAATATTTTTTCAATTTTTGAAATATCCGCTTTCTTGCCTGACTTTTTAATTTTTAACAAATCAGCAAGGGCTTCTTTGCTTATTTCTATTGTATATCTGCCCATATATTTTTGGTATCTACTTTGGAGTAGTTTTCTTCTCTGTAGGCAGGATTTTGAAAGTTTTTATGGTGTTTTTCTAATCTTTCGATTATTTCTGGATTTGTAATTTCGTTATTTTGCTCAATTACTTCGACATCAAAAGCTTTCAAAATTTTTTTGATGATTGTAGTTTGAGAAATGTCTTTTATGTTTACAGTAAGTGTAGTCATTTTGATAAGTAAGCAATTAGAAGACAAAGATATAAAATATTTCTGTTTGTTGTTGTGAGGTCGATTGTTAAAAAAACTCTTAGACTTTTTTGGAGAATGAGAGTTTTCATGCTTTGCTTTA
>CAMBHH010000219.1 GCA_945866505.1 Flavobacterium psychrophilum | reverse complement strand
TGTCTTTTTGGACAATCGGATTTTCTATTTCGGTTCTAAAACTTTCCATATTTTCTGTTTTGTGTTTGTTGTTTATGGTTTATTGTTTCAAACTACAAACCATAAACTATTAACTATTTTATAAATCCAACTCCTGCAGTTGTATTGGTAGCGGTATCAATTAATATGAACGCACCATTTGATTTGTTTTCGCTATAGGCGTCAAAATATAATGGCTTACTTAACTTTATAGTCACTTCACCAATTTCATTAATGGCCAATTGTGTTGCTTCTTTTGTTCCTGAATAATCAGTAGAAATCGTATTTTTAACTGCATCAATTTTTGCCAAAACACGATTCGTATTATGCTGAACAATATATTTTGTTCCAGCCACCAATTTTTTACTGTCCATCCAGCAAATTGTTGTTTCGATATCTTTTTCGATTCTTGGCAATTCTCCAGATTTTACAATCATATCGCCACGAGTTACATTGATGTCATTTTCCAATTCCAAAACTATCGAAGAACCTGCTGTGGCTTCATCGAATTGTTGTTCGAAAAAATGAATTTTCGAAACTTTCGATTCTGTTAATGAAGGAAGAACCGTTACAGCATCACCTATTTTGATATTGTTCCCATTTAATTTTCCGGCATATCCTCTAAAATCGTGGTAGTCTTCGGTTTTTGGACGAATCACCGTTTGCACTGGGAAACGAACTTTTCCTTTCTCGAACACATCTTTCGGCTCCAAACCTTCTAAATGTTCTAAAACGGTTTGCCCTGTGTACCATGGCATATTTTCAGATTTATCCACTACATTTCCGCCATTGATAGCACTTAACGGAATATAACTTACTACTTGTTCTTTGAACGTACTTTTAGCATTCAAGGCTTGAAAATCGGCTTTGATTTTGTTGTACACTTCTTCCGAATAATTAACTAAATCCATCTTGTTTACAGCAACAATCACTTCTTTGACACGCAATAAATTATTGATAAAAAAGTGACGATATGTTTGCTCAATAACGCCTTTTCGAGCATCAATCAAAATGATAGAAACTTGCGAAGTCGAAGCTCCGGTAACCATATTTCGGGTATATTCAACATGACCTGGTGTATCGGCGATGATGTAACTTTTCTTGGCTGTCGAAAAATAAATATGCGCTACATCAATTGTAATTCCTTGTTCACGCTCGGCAACCAAACCATCGGTAGCCAATGAAAAATCAAGATAATCGTATCCTTTTTGCTTGCTGCTTCTTTCTATTGCTTCAATTTTATCAGTCGTCAACGATTTTGTATCGTATAATAATCTGCCAATTAATGTGCTCTTTCCGTCATCTACACTACCTGCTGTTGCTATTTTTAAAACTTCCATTCTTGTTTTTTGTTTAGAGTTTAAAAGTTTAAGGTTTCCGAAAAAACTCTTTGTCAACTTCTAAACTTGATTTTTTTATTTATAATGTTGAATTTTAAATTTTAAATATGTCGGAACAATTCATAATTTATAATTCATAATTTATAATTGTTTTCTAAAAGTATCCTTGTTGTTTTCTTTTTTCCATTGCGGCTTCCGAACGTTTATCGTCGATTCTAGCACCTCTTTCGGAAATGGTTGATGACCTAATTTCGCCAACTACTTCGGCAATTGTTGCTGCATAAGAATCAACGGCAGCCGTACAACTCATATCGCCAACGGTTCTAAAACGAACAATTCTTTCTTCGATTGCTTCATCTTCTTCTTGATAAACAAAAGGTGAATGTGACCAAATCATACCGTCTCTAATGAATACTTTTCTTTTGTGTGAAAAGTAAATCGATGGAATTTCGATTTTTTCTTGTTCGATATAACTCCAAACATCCAATTCTGTCCAGTTTGAGATTGGGAAAACACGAACGTTTTGCCCTATTTCGATTTTTCCGTTCAATAAATCAAACAACTCTGGGCGTTGGTTTTTTTCGTCCCATTGTCCAAAATCATCACGAACCGAGAAAATACGTTCTTTAGCTCTTGCTTTTTCTTCGTCGCGACGCGCTCCACCAATACAAGCATCAAATTTAAATTCTTCGATTGCGTCTAAAAGTGTTGTCGTTTGCAACATATTTCTACTTGAATAACGGCCAGTTTCTTCAATTACTTTCCCTTCGTTGATGGAATCCTGAACATTACGAACGATTAATTCTAATCCTAATTCAGCCACTAATTTATCTCTAAATTCGATGGTTTCAGGAAAATTGTGTCCGGTATCTACGTGCAATAACGGAAATGGAATCTTTGCTGGAAAAAAAGCTTTTTGCGCCAAACGTACCAAGGTAATCGAATCTTTCCCACCTGAAAAAAGTAAAACTGGTTTTTCAAATTGAGAAATTACCTCTCTAAATATGTAAATTGCTTCGCTTTCTAAAGCATTTGTTTTTAAAATTGTGCTCATAATATCAGCCCCCTAACCCCCGAAGGGGGAACTGTTGGGGTGTTTATTTGTTAATAATTAATTTTTATCTTTATTAATTCCCCCTTCGGGGGCTAGGGGGCTATGCAAACCGCATTCTTTATGACTTGATTCCCACCACCATCTTCCGGCTCTAATATCTTCTCCCTCGGCAATTGCTCTGGTACAAGGCGCACAACCTATGCTTACAAATCCTTTTTTGTGTAAAGCGTTTTGCGGCACATTATTATCGTCTATGTATTTTTGAACGTCTTCTAAAGTCCATTTTAGCAATGGATTGAATTTTATAATATCAAAATGAGCATCGTATTCAAACAAATCTAAATTGTGTCGGTTTTCGGATTGTTCGGCTCTTAAACCTGTAATCCAAATGGAATTTCCTTTCAACGCTTTAGTCAACGGCGCTACTTTTCGAATAAAACAACATTCTTTTCTGTTTTCGACTGAATCGTAGAAACTGTTTGGTCCTTTGGCTTCCAATAATTTTTCTACAGAAGCTGCTTCGGGAAAATAAACTTTGATTTCTTTTTTATACTTTTTCAATGTTTTATGAAAAACATCGTAGGTTTCTTGAAACAATCTTCCCGTATCCAAGGTAAAAATGGTAATTGGCAAATCGTTTTTCGCAATTAAAGCCGTAATCACTTGGTCTTCCTGTCCGAAAGAAGTCGAAAAAACCACTTTTCTTTCATACTCCTTAGCCAAAAAAGCCAAGGTTTCCTCGATTGAAAAACCGGCTGTTTTTTCTAATAATGTATTTACTATCGGTGTACTCATTTTATTTTTGTTTTACTCTACAAATCTATTACCCTATCGATTTAGTAGATTAGTCCGCAAAAGTACTATTTATTTCTAAATAACAAAATATTATTCTAAAAAAAGTTTATTAAAATGCTATGTCGGCAAGGGAATTGTTTTCTAATATCATTAAGGTATTGTCGCGAACTTCCATCATTAGTTTTCGAACGGCACAAATAGACTCATCGGTACAATCGTCGCATTTTTCGTAGAAGTTGTGGCTGGCGCAAGGTAACAAAGCAATTGGACCTTCGAGAATGCGGTAGACTTTCGCCATATTGATTTCTTTAGGGTCTTTGATCAAGTAATAACCTCCGCCCTTTCCTTTCTTGGCTCCTAGAAAACCAGAATGGCGCAAAAGCAACAAAATACTTTCCAAAAATTTTAGCGAAATGTGTTCCGCTTTAGCAATATCAGCAATGGCTACAGGAGTTTGATCTTCTTGGCGTGCCAAAAAAGTCAAAGCTTTGATTCCGTATTTTGTTTTTTTTGAGAGCATTTTATTTAATTAGTCTATAGATTAGCCAAATTACTAAAAAAATTCCACCTAATATTAAAATACGGTTTCCTTGCTTTCTGTCATTATCTGAATAGGCATAAATTCTATTTCCATTTGGCAGTGTTTTCTTAAATGTCAATAAATGCCAACCTATAAATATTCCTAATAAACCTCCTAAAACTGAGAAAATATACCCAACAATTATATAACCTTTTTGGCTTTGCTCTGGTTTCGAAAGTTCCAAAATTCGAGAATTTTTCAATTCCTCTATTTTTTCTTGAGTAACTTCTTTTCCTCTTTCTTTCAGCAATTTTTCTGCAACTGAAACATCGAATGAATTCCATTCATCCCGTTTTAAAATTACATCAAATAATTCATCATCAGAAAAACTGAATAAAAAGTGGTTATCGTCAATTTCAAAAATTTCATTTCCCGATTTTTCAATTAAAAGATTATTTGCTTTATCAAAATCATATTTTTTAATCTTAATACAAAATTCTTTACCAAAATCATTATTAGCAAATGTTGGATCAAAACTTAAAGAATTATCTTCAAGTAAATAGTCGAGATTTTTCTCTTTGAAAAAATCTCCTAGTTCTATGGCAGAATTTCGGTCGTTAAATTTTTGAAATGTTATGAATTCTTCTACCATATATCTAAAATCTTTTAATTTGAAATCTTAACCACATAACCCACGGTTTAAACCGTGGGTAATTTTATATGAATCAATAATTATAAATCTTTAAGAAAGCGCCTGCTCCAAATCCCCAATAACATCTTTCACGGTTTCCAATCCTACAGAAACTCGCACCAAACCATCGGTAATACTTACTGCCAAACGTTCTTCGACAGACAATTTACTGTGTGTTGTTGATGCGGGATGCGTGACAATGGTTCTGGTGTCGCCTAAATTGGGTGACAACGAACACAATTTTATCTTATCCAAGAAAGCTCTTCCGGCTTCGATTCCTCCTTTAATTTCGAAGGCCACAATGTTACCACCTGCTTTCATTTGTTTTTGAGCGATTTCGTATTGTGGATGTGATTTCAAGAACGGATATTTTACCAAACTTACATTCGGATGTTGTTCTAAAAATTCGGCTACTTTCAAAGCATTTTCACAATGTCTGTCCAATCGAATGGCCAAAGTTTCTAAACTTTTAGACAAAACCCAAGCATTAAAAGGCGACAAAGAAGGACCTGTTAATCGTGAAAATAAATAAATTTTTTGAATCAATTCGGTATCACCAACAGTGATTCCACCCAAAACTCTACCCTGACCGTCCATTAATTTGGTCGCCGAATGAATCACCAAATCGGCTCCCCATTTTATAGGTTGTTGCAAATA
>CAMBHH010000218.1 GCA_945866505.1 Flavobacterium psychrophilum | reverse complement strand
ATTCCAACATAAACATTGGAATTTGGGATTTTTACTTTCAAACAAGCAGATTATTTCTTTTTATTCTTTTTGTTTTGTTTTGCTTTTTTAGATTTTGCTTTCGCTTTTTTCTCTTTGGCTTTGGCTTTTAGTTTCGCTTTTTTTGCTTTTTTCGCCTTTTTGGCTTTAGCTTTCGCTTTTTCTTTCGCCTTAGCTTTTTTCGCTTTCTCTTTTTCTTTTTCTTTCACCTTGTTGCTTTTCTTTTTGGTGTCTTTTTTAGATTCTTCCTCAATAACAATAATTGTTTCTTCTGTAATTACCACTTCTTGATTTTCTTCTACTATAGGTTCAGGGATTTCTACTTCTGCTGTAACTTCAGCAACAGGCTCAACTACTTTTATTGGTTCAACTACCTTTGGAGTTCTAGGTGCCCTTGGCGCTCTAGTTGCTCTAGGTTTTGGAGTTGTCACTACTTCAACAGTTTCTTCAACTGTTACTGGTGTAATTTCATTTGTAATTTCTTCATTGTTTTCTTCCATAATGCTCGATTTTTAATGTTAAGTTATTGTAAATAATTTGTTAACAAATGTAATCATTAATTCAATTCGCCAATGTTAAGTTTTTAGTTATTTAATTAAATATCAAAAATAAGCCATCATTTGATGGCTTTCTGATAAATATTTTAAATATTTTATTATTTATTTTGAAACAGGAATAGCTACTAGTTCTGCTATTCTAACAATTACATCCACTGCTTTTTGCATACTTTCCACAGGAACATATTCGTATTTGCCATGAAAGTTATGGCCTCCAGCAAAAATATTCGGGCAAGGCAAACCTTTGTAGGACAATTGACAACCGTCAGTTCCGCCACGAATGGGTTTTATAATAGGTTTAATTCCCAAATCTTTCATGGCTTTTTCTGCAATATCTACAATATGTTTTACGGGCAAAACCATTTCTTTCATATTGTAATATTGGTCCTTTACTTCAGCAATTACTATATCTTCCCCAAATTGCTTAAAGAATTTCTTGTTCAATTTCTGAGTGATTTTGGCAATTAACTCTTTTCGTTTTTCGAATTTTTTCTTGTTGTGATCTCGGATTATGAGTTCCAAAACGGTTTCTTCAATGCTTCCGGTTAAATTATGTATATGAAAAAAACCTTCGTAACGGCTTGTTTCTTGAGGCGTTTCACCTTTGGGTAATTCATTGATAAAATCATTGGCGATTAGCATAGAATTGATCATCTTGCCTTTGGCATATCCGGGATGAACGCTTTTTCCTTTGAAGGTTATTTTGGCGCCAGCCGCATTAAAATTTTCGTATTCCAATTCCCCGACTTGACTACCGTCCATTGTATAAGCCCAATCGCAACCAAATTTTTCAACATCAAAATGATGGGCACCACGACCAATTTCTTCGTCAGGCGTAAAACCTACTCTAATTTTTCCGTGTTTGATTTCTGGGTTTTTTATTAGGAATTCCATCGCGGTAATAATTTCCGTAATTCCAGCTTTATCATCTGCACCCAAAAGCGTAGTTCCGTCGGTGGTAATTAGCGTTTGACCTTTGTATTGCAATAAATCTTTGAAATATTTTGGTGATAAAATAATATTTTGATCCGCATTAAGCACAATGTCACCACCGTCATAATTGGAAATAATTTGAGGTTTTACATTGGCACCAGTAAAATCGGGAGTGGTATCAAAATGTGAAATGAAACCTACACTTGGGACTTCGTGGTCAACATTTGAAGGTAAAGTAGCCATAATATAAGCCCTTTCGTCAATGCTGACATCTTGCATCCCAATTAGTTTTAGTTCTTCGACCAATTTATTGGCTAAATCCCATTGTTTTGAAGTGCTTGGAGTAGTTTCCGAACTTGAATCTGATTCGGTGTCAATGGTGACGTAGCTTATAAAGCGGTCTATAATATGTTGCATATGATTTTGTTTTCAACAAAGATACAAATACGAATGATTTTGTAACGCAAAGCTAAGCAAAGTTCAGTTTTTGATTATAGAATAGAGTTTTTACATCTTCATTAATGAGCTACTACTTTTTAACTGAATTTTCGGATCTAAATTTTTTATCTTGTAAACAAAACGATCAATACTTTCCAAAACATACTTAAAGGTTTCATCATCATCTCAGCCTTTAAAAATCCTTGAACTCTTTTGTTTACTATCTTTGTAAAAAGTAGATTAAAATAGGAATTTCTAGTCTATAGAATTATTATTCACGAATGTTTTTGTCAAGCAAAAAAGTGCGGAATTCGGTTTTACAGTAAGTATTGGGTATAAAAAAAATCCTTTCTTTTATAATGTCAAAAGAAAAGGATTTTAAATATCGAGAAAGCCAAACACTATTTAAAATACGAAAATGTTTCGTTATTTTCTATCTTTAATAAGGTCTCATAAATCAATTTAATTACGTTTTCCACATCATCGCGATGCACCATTTCAACCGTAGTGTGCATATAACGCAATGGTAAGGAAATCAATGCCGAAGCCACACCGCCATTGCTATAAGCAAAAGCATCAGTATCGGTTCCAGTAACTCTTGAAGAGGCTAATCGTTGGAAAGGAATCTTTTTCTCATCAGCGGTGTCTAATATAAGTTCTCTTAAATTATTCTGAACCGCCGGTGCGTAAGTAACTACCGGACCTTTACCAATTTTTATTTCTCCCTCAATTTTCTTTTCAATCATTGGAGTAGTGGAGTCGTGGCAAACATCAGTTATGATGGCAACATTTGGTTTGATGGTTTTCGTAATCATTTCAGCACCACGAAGTCCTACTTCTTCTTGAACTGAATTGGTAATATACAAACCAAAAGGGAGTTCAATTTTGTTTTCGTGCAACAAACGAGCTACTTCGGCAATCATAAATCCACCCATTCGATTATCAATGGCGCGACAAACAAATTTGTTTTCGTTCAAAACCATAAACTCATCGGGATACGTAATCACACAACCTACATGAACACCCAATGCATCCACTTCTTCTTTTTTGGAACAACCAATATCGATGAATAAATTATCGATTTTTGGAGTTTCTTCTTTGCTACGATTACGAGTATGAATCGCTGGCCACCCAAAAACACCCTTTACAATTCCTTTTTTGGTGTGAATATTTACGCGTTTCGAAGGCGCAATTTGGTGGTCAGAACCTCCATTTCTAATCACATAAATCAATCCGTCGTCCGTAATATAATTAACATACCAGGAAATTTCATCGGCGTGACCTTCAATAACTACTTTGTAAGGAGCATCGGGATTAATGATGCCCACTGCAGTTCCATAAGTATCCGTAATAAATGTATCAACATATGGTTTTACATAATCCATCCAAAGTTTCTGACCCGAACTTTCATATCCAGTAGGAGATGCATTGTTTAAATAGTTTTCTAAGAAGGTAAGAGATGACTTTTTTAATATCGATTTTGAACTCATAAAATTTAATTTTTGGCTAAATTAAAAAATTGGCATTACAGTTGTACATAAATGTATAATTTTGTAACATAAATTTATGGCAACTATGAAGATTACTATGTTTTTTTTGATTTTCCTTTTCTCAATTATTTCGGCAAATGCGCAAATAGTTCAAAAAGACACTACTAAAATCGGATATGTCATAAAAGAAAACGACACTATATTCAAAGATACCATACAATTAGAAGAAGTAGTTATTTTTAAAGGAAAAATAGATGTTGAGTCTAAAAAACAATTCGAACTGCTCAAAAACCGAGTTTATAGAACTTATCCTTATGCAAAATTGGCTTCCGAGCGATTGACAGCACTCAATAAAGGGTTGGCAAGTCTTAAAACCAATAAAGAAAAGAAGAAATATTTTAAGATAGTCGAAAATTACCTCAATAACGAGTTCGAAGCCCAACTCAAAAAACTTTCTCGTAAACAAGGGCATATACTTATTAAGTTGATACATCGTCAAACAGGTATAACTACTTATGAATTAGTAAGAACCTTAAAAAGTGGATGGACAGCATTTTGGTCCAATACCACCGCCAAAATGTTTGATCTTAACATGAAAACACAATATTTGCCCTACGAAGTCAACGAAGATTATCTGATAGAAACTATATTAATAAGAGCCTTCGAGTCACGTAGGTTAATAAATCAGCCACCAGCAAATCCAGTTAATTATGATGACTTAACCGATTTTTGGTTAAACAAAGCCGCAAAATCAGGCAAGTAGTTTCTTTTGGCGTTACCCTTTTTACTATAGAGGTTGCTACCTAATCGTTAGCAACTTCTATAGTATAAATGGTCAGGCTATCCGTTGCAATCTATTGTGCCTCCCGATTGCTATCGGGACGGCACAATAGGATTTCCACTACTATCCCTAACGCAAACACAAATAGTATTTCATTATTAACACCTTTTTTCAAATCTTGAAGCGGTTAATTTATGAGAAATACCGCTTCGATCATCGCTAAGAAGTCGTATAGACAAAAAAACAGATTTCAACTTTCAGGATTTCAGTCTGTTAATAAATACTTTCAAAAAACATCTAAAAAACACTTGTATAACTCAATAAATAGAGTACTTTTGCACCCGCATTGAAACAGAAGTTCTTTTAAAGTAGTGAAAAAATAATCAAAAAAAGTGGTGTGGGTTATTAAGATTTTGTATCTTAGCTTCCCCAAAAAAATATTTTTGATGATTTAAATTTTATTTAAAAATAAATTATTTTTTCCTTGCCAGAATAAAAAGAAGTTGTACTTTTGCACCCGCTAACCGAGAGGATAGCGATTTAATCTGAACTAGTTTCAGATAAAATAAGATAAGACACGTTCCTAGACATATTGAATTGACAGCCGTTTTGGTATAGGCGTTGCACCGCAACGGCTTTAACAGAACAAATATAAAGAGAGTAAGAGAATCGTAGAGACGTAATACCTTACGTCTTTGCAAAGATAAAAACCACTAGAATTTGAGTCGAATAATAAAAAGAAGCTGAACTAAATTCAGCTTAAACAATATACGATGAAGAGTTTGATCCTGGCTCAGGATGAACGCTAGCGGCAGGCTTAACACATGCAAGTCGAGGGGTAAGGTAGCAATATCTGAGACCGGCGCACGGGT
>CAMBHH010000217.1 GCA_945866505.1 Flavobacterium psychrophilum | reverse complement strand
ACTACTATTCAAGTATATGACATGCAAGGAAGAATGATTGAGAACAAGAAAGTAAATTCAAATGCAGTGGAGATAGGTGCTAACTATACCTCTGGAGTTTACAATGTAATACTAGAAAATGCAGGTGAGGCGAAAACTATTCGTTTGATCAAAAAATAAATTATAATAATTTGTATAATTTATAAAGGCTGTCCGAAAGGGCAGTCTTTTTTTATTACAATTTTTAAATCTGGTTTAATGTTGCTTCAACATCCAATTATAATTCGGAATTGTGATCAAAGAAAATCACTTTATTATTGCTACATCCTTTGAGCATATCTAAAAACTGATAAGTTTTGAGCGGTGTACATTGTAAATAGTTAGATAATTTTCCAGCAAGTTTTTGTCGACAGCAATATAAAGTATCAAATAGTAGTCTTGATATCAGAATTTTAGCTAAAGAACTGATTGTAAATTATTAGAATTCGTCAATAGAATCAAATCTATAATTCGAGAGGAATAGCCAATTTCATTATCATACCATCCTACTACTTTTACCATTTTGTCGATAACAGATGTAAGTTGAGCGTCGAAAAGGCAAGAATTTCTATTTCCAATAATATCCACAGAAACTATAGGATCTTCTGTGTAATCCAAGATACCTTTTAATTTCGTTTGGGAAGCCAGTTTAAAAGCTGCATTTATTTCCTCGATTGTTACGGCACGTTTTACATTAAAAGTGATGTCAGTCAATGAACCATCAGGAACAGGAACACGAATACCGCAACCTCCAATTTTACCTTCAAATTCCGGAAAAATTTTGGTCAATGCTTTGGCTGCACCTGTTGTAGTAGGAACGATCGATTGGCTTGCACCACGAGCACGACGTAAATCTTTGTGCGGCTGATCGTGCAAACTTTGGTCAGTTGTATAAGAGTGAATTGTTGTAATGTATGCTTGTTCGATTCCGCAAAGTTCATTGATGATTTTTATCATCGGAGCCGAGTTATTTGTGGTACAACTGGCATTGGAAATAATAATTTCGGTTCCATCCAAAATGTGCTCATTAACACCCAAAACTACTGTTTTTATGGAATCCACTTCTGAAGGTGCAGAAAGAATTACTTTTTTGGCTCCAGCCAAAATATGCGCATTGATTTCTTCAAAAGTTCTGTATTTCCCAGTAGATTCAACTACAAAATCAATGTTTGCCAATTTCCAATCGAGGTTTGCAATGTTTTTCTCGTGGAAAAACTGGAAATGTTTTCCATCAACAATAATTCCTTTTTCATCGTGAGAAACTTCGAACGGCAAAACTCCGTGAATACTGTCGTATTTAATCAAATGAGCCATCGTTTTGGTGTCGGCAATATCGTTAATGGCAACAACTTCAATCGATGGATGGTTCAGTAGCAGTCGAAATAAATTTCGTCCAATTCGTCCAAAACCATTTATGGCAATTCTTGTTTTTTGAGTCATTAAATACTGATTACTAAATAGTGTCTTTCGACTGTGGCTCGAGATTACAACCGCGAGTTCTTAAAGAATATGTTTTTGCGCTTTATAAGAAGAACGCACCAATGGTCCACTTTCTACATGGCGGAAGCCCAATTCCAACCCGAATTTTTCGTATTTAGCAAATTGTTCCGGCGTTATAAATTCTTTTACTGGCAGATGTTTTTTGCTGGGTTGCAAATATTGGCCAATGGTTACGATATCTACTTTTGCATTTCTTAAATCTTGCATCGTTTGTAGAACTTCTTCCTCAGTTTCGCCAAGACCTAGCATTATTCCTGATTTGGTTCTATTGATTCCTTGTTCTTTCAAGTATTTCA
The DNA here is from genome assembly GCA_945866505.1 of Flavobacterium psychrophilum. Taxonomy (GTDB): domain Bacteria; phylum Bacteroidota; class Bacteroidia; order Flavobacteriales; family Flavobacteriaceae; genus Flavobacterium; species Flavobacterium psychrophilum_H. The sequence continues at coordinate 3,436 of CAMBHH010000217.1, read as the reverse complement.
AAACTTCCAAGCTTCGGTCATATTTGGCTTGAATTCGAACTTCACGAGTCAATCTTCGAACGGTTTCCACATTATGTGAAACTACTTCAGGATTGGCTTCCACAATACGGTCTATATTTCTTTCGATGCCTTGAAAATCCGGAATTAGTGTTTCCAAAGTCGTATTTGGGTTCATTCTGCGAATGGCTTTTACCGTTTCTATCCAAATAATGGAACCGCCATCTTTCAAATCATCTCTGTCCACACTAGTAATTACGGCGTGTTTGATGTTCATTATTTTGATGGAACGCGCTACTTTCTCCGGTTCATCCCAATCTACGGTTTCAGGTCTTCCAGTTTTTACGCCACAAAATCCACATGACCGAGTGCAGATATTTCCCAAAATCATAAAAGTCGCAGTTCCTTCGCCCCAGCATTCGCCCATATTCGGACAACTCCCCGAAGTGCAAATAGTATTCAGTTTGTATTTATCTACTAAACCACGAAGTTCTGTATATTTTTGACCGATTGGGAGTTTTACTCTCAACCATTTTGGTTTGGCTACGGCCTGTTCGGCTGCTACTCGGGTGTCTACTGGTACTATATTGTCTAAAACAGATTCCATATAATATTTTTTCAAAACGCAAAGATAAGGAAAGGAAATTTAGATTTTAGATTTTTTGCGAATAACTAGGAAGTGATTTGTTTTGCTTCTTTTTAATATAAATTTGCCAATATATTGTTTTATAATCTAAAATCCGATGTCTAAATTCTAAAATCTTTCTTTTACCTTTGGCATCCTTAAAAAAATATATTATGAGCGGAATGTGGTACGAATGCAAAGTAAAATACAGAAAGACAGATGATATTGGAGCACAGAAAGTTACTACCGAACCGTATTTAGTAGATGCTTTATCCTATACTGAAGCCGAATCCAGAATCAACGAAGAAATGAAGGCCTATATCACTGAAGAATTTAAAATCACTACTATAAAAGTGGCTAATTATGCCGAAATTCATCCTTTCGAGAATGCAGACCGTTGGTTTAAATCTAGAGTTTCTTTAATGGCTTATGACGAAGAAAGCGGTAAAGAGCGCAAGACGAATATGTATTTATTAGTTCAAGCCAACGATGTAAAAGAAGCTTATGACAACACAACGAGTGTGATGAAAGGAACGATGGGCGATTACACCATTCCTGCTATTTCAGAATCTGCAATTGTGGATGTTTTTCCTTACTTCTCTGGAGAGGAAGCCGAGTTCGAACAAATGGAAAAATTCAATGCGCTCAAAGCTTCGAAACCTGAAAATAGCGCAATGGAAATAGAAGATCCGATGGAATTTGATGCCGAACTTGTAACGGAGAATTATTGATTTTTGTATTGTAAAGCCTTGAATTAGGTCGGAAAAACTTAGGTAGTTCTTTTAAATGTTGAACCCGTCAAGTTTTTAAGTTCTTGACGGGTTCTGCATTTTATAATGGGTTTTTAATCTTCTAAAGTTGGAAACTTTGCTTGTAAGGAACAAGAAATCAATACAATCCGTGTTAGTCGATATTTAGTCAAATCAAGAACATTCCTGCAAATTTCAAATTGCAAATAGTATTAGTTTGATTTACTTGGGAAGAAATCCACGTTTTCGGATTTTAAGTTGTAGTCTTTGTTCAACTTGTTGCATTCCGTAGCACATTTGCGACAGGCTTCTGCATATTTTATACAATGTTCCAAGTGGGTATGTTTTCCACACTCGTCAGCACAGGCAGTACAAATCTCTGCACATAAGCCACAAAATTTATTTACAAAATCGATGGTGTTTTCGTTTGACCTTGCCATAAAAGCGGCTGCCATTCGACACATATCGGCGCAATATCGATCGAGTGCAACACACTTGGTTTGCATTGCTACATCTTGTTCGTTTGAACAAGCGGTGGCACAATGTTCGCATTCGGCTGCACAGTCGTTGCAGGCGTCAATACATACTTTGAATTTTTCGTGACTCATCTTTTCTTGATTTAGCGATGCAAATTATTTTTTGCAACTGCTCAAAGATGAGTTGAATAACAAGAAGGTGTATTATATAATTTTGGAAATAAGTTGTATGATTCACATATTTAGACTACCAAGTAGTACAAGGACTTACTTTTCAGGTTGGTTATTTCCTTTTAGCATAAAGTAAATCGATAGAACAAATACAATGAGATAAAGCACATCTAAAACCGGGTCTTTCAAACTGAAAGTGGCAAAGTCGATGTGTTTGAATAATGTCAAACCTAAAGTAAATACTATAAAGGCAAAAAACCAGTTTATTCCTTTTTTATTTTCCATAGTTATTAGTGTTTGGTTATGAGGTCAATTAATTGATTTTTTGAGATTGTGGGCAATTATTATAAATCCGCATTGTTGGTTTTAGAGGTGTCAATACCTTTGACGAGCATCCATAAGCAAAAGGATAACTCTCCAATGAAAATTGGGATTGCAAGATAGATAAACAATGAATTTTCAAACCCTTTCGATAGAAACATGGTAAAGCTATTGACCAAGTAACATAAACCCGAAATGGCATAAAGTATCCCTAATATTTTAGGTAAAAACGTTGACTTATAAATTACATAACCAACAATTATACAGTAAAACCCAAAGAATACCAAACCAAGTGCGTAACCCTGCGTCTGAATATTTAGTGATAGAAGAGAAAGTGTTGCCAATTGTTCAGGTTGGAACGTCTTTAAGTATGTTTCGTTGCTTAAAATCAGTAATGGTGAAATTTGATTCAGAAGGTTCACCGCAATTATAGCCGTTTGTATAATGACAAATGCTAAAGCGAGTTGTAATAATAACTTATTGGTTCGTTTGAATAGAAAATAAACAATCAGTATGGTGGGCAAGCCAACAACAAAGTTGATGGTGTCAGCAGTAAAACCCCAACGAAAAAGCATTTCGTTAGCTTGAATGTTATGAGCGGTTGCCAAAGCATCGTTGGGCACTCTTAAAGCCTGTCTGACGAAAACTTCTGAAAATAAACCGGTTCCTATCACAATTAGATAGCAAAAGCCTGCAATTCGTGCTAAATTTTTATCTGAAATCATCTTTTTTGAGGTTTGAGTTAGTTATTTATTTCCTTTAGGTCTAACTGTCAGTACAAATTGCTTTTAGTTACATTGAGATTGCAGTTTTATTCAAACCTAAAGTAAATGCAACAATGCAAAAAACCGGTTTATTCCCTTTTTATATTTTGTATTTTTACTATTGGATTGCAAAGTCAATTCAGGTTTTGGGTAGGATTTTAGTCACCGATATAAATGAGCGTTATCGGGTTGATCAAAACCTTTCCATTATTAAAGTTTTGTCATCGAGGGTTTTGATTGTCCATTTTATATCTTGCAGTCCAATTCCGTTATTGATGGTAACAACTACAATGGAGTCCGTTCTCGTCCAACTGCCTTTAAAATCAGAAAAAA
>CAMBHH010000216.1 GCA_945866505.1 Flavobacterium psychrophilum | reverse complement strand
ACTAAAACCACGGCTTCAGAAAGTGGATTATAAGTTTCACTTTTTGGAAAAAAAGAAGTTTCAACAATTTTATCAGAGTAGGCTTTGATAATATATTTTCCATCAGAAGTTTTGATTTCTAAGGTGTTTTTGACCTCTTTGAAACTTTCAAATTTCCTGTCTGTGTTTTGAGCAAAGGAAAATGAGGATATAAATAGAAATAAAAGTAATTTTTTCATAGTTGTATTTTTTGGCCATATAATTCATTTAAGTTTTCTTATCTGACTTATATGGTTTAAATTAGTTCAATTCCAATATCAAAACCGATTTTGGTTCTAATGAAATCTCGTTTGTGACATCAAAAATATTGCCGGAAATAACATCAAGGCCAGTTTTAAAATTTAGTAGATTTTCTTGAAATCGATTCGTTTTTATTGTCTTGGTTTCTTTGCTATTATTGATCAAAACCATTATACTTTCAGTAGCATTATATCTAAAATACACATAAACATTATTTTCTGGAATATAGTGCGTCATTTTTCCAGAATGAATAACAGCTTTTGCTTTTCTCCAAGTGAACAGTTTTGAAGTGAAATCGAAATACTCGTTTTGTCCTGGTGTTCTCCCCTCTTTCGTAAACGCATTATTACTGTCTCCATCCCATCCGCCGGGAAAATCTTGTCGAATGTCGGCGTCGCCTTTGTCTTTATTTCCAGCCATTCCTATTTCTGAACCATAATACAATTGAGGAATACCTCTTGTAGTTGCCAGCAAGCCCATTGCCATTTTGTATTTATTTAAATCATTGTTAAACATATGATTTATTCGATGTGTGTCGTGATTTTCAGCAAAAATCAAAATATTGTTTGGATTTGGATATAGAAAATCATTAGTAAAATTGTCGTAAATTTTAATCATTCCTTTGTCCCAAGCCGCTTCATCTTCATTAAATGCAGAATTGATTGCGCCAAGTAAGGTAAAGTCCATTACTGAAGGTAAATTTGAATTGAAATTTTGGATTGCGGCAATTTTACTGTCTTTTTGCCAATAAGCTGCGTGGGATTGATTGAACATCCAAACTTCTCCAACAATGTTAAAATTTGGGTATTCATTAGTAATGGCTTTTGTCCAAATTGCAATTCCATTAGGGTCGGAATAATTATAAGTGTCTACTCTGAAACCGTCTAAATTGGCGTATTCTATCCACCAAATCGCATTTTGAATAAGGTATTTTAAAGCCAATGGATTTTTGATATTTATATCAGGCATCGATGGGACAAACCAGCCATCAATACATTTTTTCTTGTCTAATTCCGAAGCATGAATATCGTGTATTACAGTTCGCTTGTGATTGGTTTCGGTGTAATTTCCAATATAATTAAACCAATCTTGAGTAGGTAAATCTTTAATCATCCAATGTTCAATTCCCCAATGATTGGTTACATAATCCATCACTAACTTCATTTTTCGCTGGTGTATTTCGTTTGCCAACTGAACATAATCTTCATTTGTACCATAACGAGGGTCTATTTTATAAACGTCGGATTGTCCGTAAGTGTGATAGGAATAATGGGCATCATTATCTTCGCAAAGTGGAGTACTCCAAATTGTTGTTGCTCCCAACTCCTTGATGTAATCTAAATGATTAATAATTCCTTGAATGTCTCCACCATGTCTACCTCCAGGTAAATCTCTGTTGTTTTTTTCTGTGGTTAAATCATTGGAATCATTATTAATTTTACCATTCGAAAATCGGTCTGGCATGATTAAATACATCATATCCGAAGAGTCAAAACTTTTGCGATTGGCCGAGTTTGCTCTCCGTTTTTTAAAGGAATAGTTTTGGGTAAATATTGTTTTGGTTTTTTCTTTGAATGTAAAAATACAATCTGTTGCTTTACAATGTTCAGTATTAATGGTTACAAAAATATAATTGGGGTTTTCAGTTTTTTTTACGTTTACGATAGGAATTGCATCAGAAATTGAAACTTGGTATTTAGCTATGTTATTGCCATAAAACATAATTTGAACTTCAGGATTTTTCATTCCTGCATACCAAAAAGGAGGTTCTATTCTTTCGATTTGTGCTAACATAGTTGATGTCGTAAAAATTAAGAACAATAAAAATAGCTTTTTCATTTGACAAATAGTTAAATATATTTCATTGCTTTTTAAAATAGATAAGGCAAATAAGAATATTCAAGAAAAACTTAAATGAACTTAAATGCCTTATGTGTTTTTTATTTTATACCGTTTCTTATAGATTCGGTTTCACCAAAACAGCTTCTCCATTAACAAAAACGGTCAATTCTTGAGTGCCTTCAATCGAGAATTTTGTTTCATTATGATTGATTTCTACTTTCAAAATCTGGTTTCTAAAATTGATTTTAAAGGAATATCCAGTCCATTCTTTTGGAATTTTTGGAGAGAAATGAAGGGCATCATCTTTTACTCGCATTCCGCCAAAACCTTCTACAATACTCATCCAAGTTCCCGCCATCGAGGTGATGTGACAGCCTTCTTCAACTTCTTTGTTGTAATCGTCAAGGTCTAATCGTGAAGTTCTTAAATAGAAGGTGTACGCCATATCCATTTTGTCCAATTTGGCTGCTTGAATAGAATGCACGCAAGGAGAAAGTGAACTTTCGTGAACAGTAAACGGTTCGTAAAAATCGAAATGTTTTTCTAATTGTTCTCTTGTAAAATGATCTTCGAAGAAGTAAAATCCTTGCAAAGTATCGGCTTGTTTGATGTATGGCGAACGTAAAACTCTGTCCCAAGACCATTTTTGATTGATTGGTCGTTGTGATTTATCTAAATCTTTAACCTGAACTAAATGTTTATCTAAGAAGCCGTCTTGTTGCAAATAAACTCCATGCTCTTCAGAAAATGGAAAGTACATATTGTCCGAAACTTTTTTCCATTCCTGCAATTCAGCATCCGATAATTTTACTTTTTCGATGATGCGTTTGTGGTCGGAAGGATATTCCAAAGACACTTTCAGGATTTGTTCATGTGCATAATCAATACACCATTTTGCAATATAATTGGTGTAGAAATTATTGTTTACGTTGTTTTCATATTCGTTTGGACCTGTAACTCCAAGAATTACGTATTGGTTTTTGTCAGTAGAAAAATTAGCTCTTTGATGCCAAAAACGGGCAATTCCGATTAAAACTTCCAAACCTTTTTCAGGAATATAACTGTAATCGCCAGTGAAACGATGGTAATTGAAAATCGCAAAAGCAATCGCGCCATTTCTGTGGATTTCTTCGTGCGTGATTTCCCATTCGTTATGACATTCTTCGCCATTCATAGTCACCATTGGATATAGAGCCGCTCCATTTTTGAAGCCCAAATTATCTTTAGCGTTTTCAATAGCTTTATCCAGTTGGTTGTAACGATAAGTCAGTAAATTTCTGGCCACTTGCTGGTCTTTGGTCGCCATATAAAATGGAATACAATAGGCTTCGGTATCCCAATAAGTAGAACCTCCATATTTTTCGCCAGTGAACCCTTTTGGGCCAATATTCAAACGAGAATCTTTTCCAGAATAGGTTTGATTCAGTTGAAAAATATTGAAACGAATTCCTTGTTGTGCTTTCACATCGCCATCAATAGAGATGTCTGACATTTCCCAAATTTTTGCCCAAGCTTCGATTTGCTCGGCTAATAATTGGTCATATCCTTTTGCTACAGCTTCTTTTATTGCTGTTTCGGCGCCAGAAAGGGTGTTGTCGTGATTCAAAGAAACGGTATAGCCACCAATTTTTTGAATAGAAGATTTTTGTCCTTTTGCAATAATGACATCGAATGAAAATTGAATTTTATCGGTACCTGTTTTAATATTGGAAGGAGTAATGTTACCGTTTTTACCATTTACAAAAATTGTATTTTGCATAAAAGTAGTGGCCTTGAAATGGGTTTTGAAGGTTTGAGCGGTCACAAATGCTGCATTTGCGCTTCTTTTTACATCCAATGGTTCCCAGAATTTTTCTTCCCAGTTGGCATCTTCATTGGTTACACCAGCGTCAACATAAGGTTTGTAAACTATTTTAGTGTCTTTGTTTAGAGCGGTGATTTCATAATTGATAACACCTACCTCGTCTAAATTCATGCACAGAAAACGACGAATATTTACGCCAATTTCGGTTCCGTTTTTCAAAGTCGCTTCAAAAGAGCGGTTGTACCAACCTTCCTTCATATTCAACTCACGGCGGAAGTTTTTAACTTCTACACACGTATTCAAATCTAGATTTTCATCGTTGATTTCAATGTCAATTCCAATCCAATTGGGAGCGTTTAGCACTTTGGCAAAGTATTTTGGATACCCATTTTTCCACCAACCCACTTTGGTTTTATCAGGATAATAAATTCCTGCGATATAACTTCCTTGGAAAGTTTCTCCTGTGTAATTTTCTTCAAAATTCGCACGTTGACCCATCGCACCGTTGCCAATACTGAAAAGACTTTCAGACGATTTTACGCTCTCCACATCAAATCCTTCTTCAATGATAGACCAATTGTCTGGTTTTATATAATCTTGGTTCATTTTTTTTATTATTATTTAAAGATTGAAAAATTTTAAGATTAAAGGATGTTGCTGTTAAAGCTTATACAATCAAGCTATTAAACCTTTTAATGATTCAATCTTTTAATTATTTAATCTTTTAATTATCTAATCTTTTAATTATTTATTAGTGTGTCAATAAAGCCTTTATCCATTTGGGTAAAATCTTTAAATAAATGTACTGCTTCGTGCAATGTTGCTGCTTCTCCAATTCCAACACTGACCATTCCGCAGATATTTGCGGCTTGAACTCCAGCAACAGAATCCTCAAATACAATCGAATCTTCAGGTTTTGTATTCAATAATTTGGCGGCAAGCAAGAAAACTTCAGGATCGGGTTTAGCATTCGAAACATCGTTTCCGTCAACAATAGCGTCGAAATAAGATAAAGTTCCTGTTTTTTCGAGAATAGGTCTGGCGTTTTTACTGGCTGAGCCCAATGCTATTAATTGGTTGCGTTCTTTCAAATAGTTTAAAATAGGCATCACTCCAGGCAAGATTTCGCTTTCGTCCATATCAACCAAATAGGATAAATAGTCTTCGTTTTTTTGAATGAGCCATCTGTTTTTGTCTTCTTGCGAAGCAGTAACTTTTCCTATTTCTAGAATAATATCGAGCGAGCGCACTCGGCTTACTCCTTTTAATAATTCGTTGTTTTCGTGTGTAAATTCGAATCCTAATTCATTGGCAATTTTTTTCCAAGCTAGGAAATGGTATTTTGCGGTATCCACAATCACGCCGTCAAGGTCGAATATAAATGCTTTTGT
>CAMBHH010000215.1 GCA_945866505.1 Flavobacterium psychrophilum | reverse complement strand
CAATACAATGACAATAGAGAAATTACTATAAAAATTAGCGGCTGTATGAATGCTTGTGGACAACACAATATGGCCGAAATTGGTTTTCAAGGAATGTCAATCAATTCTGGAAAATTAGTTGCTCCAGCACTGCAAGTTTTATTAGGTGGGGGAAATTTAGGAAATGGTCAAGGAAGATTTTCCGATAAAGTAATCAAAATTCCAAGCCGTCGTGGTCCAGACGCTTTGCGTTTTATTTTAAATGATTTCGAATCGAATGCCAACGGATTACGCTTTTTGGATTATTATGATGCCAAAGGCGAAAAATATTTTTTCGATTTATTGTCTCCACTTTCTGATGTTACAAATCTAACTGAGGCTGATTTTATTGATTGGGGTAATGCTGATAATTATGTAAAAGCGATTGGAGTTGGCGAATGTGCTGGTGTTGTTATCGATTTAGTAGCGACCTTACTTCTCGAAGCCAAAGACAAATTAACGTTTGCACAAGAAGCTTTCGATGACCAAAAATGGTCAGATGCAATCTATTTGGCGTATGCCGGATTTGTAAATGGTGCCAAAGCAATATTACTTGCTGAAAACCAAAAAACAAATCACCACGGTGGAATAATCGATTTATTTGATACTGTTTTTACAGTAACCAACAAAATAGAATTGCCATCAACCTTTAGCGAATTAGTCTATCAAATTAATAAAAACGAACCATCTGAAGAATTCGCCAAAAAGTATATTCAAGAAGCAGCTGCTTTTTTCGAACAGTTAGAATCGTACAGAGCCAAAGATTTAGTAAATGAATAACAACTCGATAAAACCTAAAGTAACATTAGTAGGTGCTGGTCCAGGTGATCCTGATTTGCTCACTATCAAAGGCGTAAAAGCACTTGCTGAAGCGAATGTGGTTTTATATGATGCTTTGTCTAACGAAGAAATTTTGAAGTATGCTCCTGAATTGGCGCTTCGCATTTATGTAGGCAAAAGGAAAGGTGCGCATTCCTATTCTCAAGACGAAATCAACCAGTTGATTGTTGATAATGCCCTAACGTATGGAAATGTGGTTCGGTTAAAAGGTGGCGATCCGTTTATTTTTGGTCGTGGAAGTGAAGAAATTGAATTTATTCATAGCTTCGGAATTCCTACTTCCGTAATACCAGGAATCTCGTCATCAATCGCTGTTCCAGCAAATCAAGGAATTTCATTGACAAAAAGAGGTGTTTCTGAAAGTTTTTGGGTTATTACAGGTACAACTTCTGATAGGAATCTATCAAAAGACGTAGCTTTGGCTGCAAAATCTACTGCAACTGTTGTAATTTTGATGGGTATGAGTAAATTGGAACAAATTATAACCCTATTTCAAAACGAATCCAAAGGAGAAACTCCCGTTGCAATTATTCAAAATGGGACAATGGTGAACGAAAAAGTGGGTTTTGGAACCATCAACACTATTTTACAAGTTGTAAAAGATAATAGCTTGAGTTCTGCCGCAATAATTGTAATAGGCGAAGTGGTAAGAGAACGCAATGTGTCGAACGGATTTTACAAGGATTTGCTTTCTCATCAGGTTTACGCTAGAGAATAATGGACAGAAACGAACTATATCCTATTTTCCTAAAACTTCACCAACTAAATGTACTCATTGTTGGCGGAGGAAATGTGGGCTTAGAAAAGTTGTCTTTTATGTTGAAATCTAGTCCGAATGCCAATGTTGAGGTTGTGGCACCAAAGTTTCTTCCAGAATTAGAAGCATTGGCACAAAAACATTCTTCAGTAAAATTGACGCATAAAAAGTTCAATCGATGGATGCTTCGGAAACGCAATATGGTAATTGCTTGCACAGACGATTTGAAAGTTAATAAGCGAGTGTATGATTTATCCAGAAAAAGATATTTAATTTGCAATATCGCTGATACGCCGCCATTATGCGATTATTATTTGGGCGGAATTGTAACCAAAGGAAATGTAAAAATCGCCATTTCCACCAACGGAAAATCGCCCACAACAGCCAAAAGATTACGTGAATTTTTTGAAGAAATTATACCGGATGATATTAACAAAATGGTCGAAAACCTGAACGAATATCGCAAAACCCTGAAAGGGAATTTTGAAGAAAAAGTCCAAAAAATGAATGAGATTACAGAAGCTTTGAAAGCCCCCCAACCCCCAAAAGGGGAGCGCAAAGGCTTCGAAAATAATGGATATAAAATAGAAAAATAATTATTAACTAAATTTTACCTGTAATTCCCCCTTTGGGGGTTAGGGGGCTGATATGATTAAAACAGATATACTTATAATAGGCGCTGGACCTACCGGATTATTTACCGTTTTTGAAGCCGGATTATTAAAACTAAAGTGTCACATTTTAGACGCATTACCACAACCTGGCGGACAACTTTCAGAATTGTATCCCAAAAAACCTATTTATGATATCCCTGGATTTCCAGATATATTGGCTGGAGATTTAGTGGGGAATCTTATGGAACAAATTAAACAATTTGAGCCTGGATTTACGCTTGGAGAACGTGCCGAGACGATAGACAAACAAGAAGATGGCAGTTTTATTGTCACCTCAAATAAAGGGAAAAAATTTCAAGCTTCAGTGGTAGCTATTGCTGGCGGATTAGGAAGTTTTGAACCCCGTAAACCACTGATTCAAAATGTTGAATTTTATGAAGATAAAGGAATTAAATACTTTATCAAAAATCCAGAAAAATTTAGAAACAAAAGAGTTGTAATTGCTGGCGGAGGAGATTCTGCCTTAGATTGGAGTATTTTCCTTTCTAACGTAGCGTCTGAAGTAACTCTGATTCACCGAAGAAATGAATTTAGAGGCGCTTTAGATTCAGTAGAAAAAGTTCAGGAACTTAAAAATGAAGGGAAAATCAAATTGATTACTCCTGCAGAAGTGGTTGGTTTAAATGGTGCGGAACATTTAGAGTCGATTGTAATCGAAGAAAATGGCGCAAACCGAACCATTCCAACCGATTATTTTATTCCACTTTTTGGATTAACGCCAAAGTTGGGACCAATCGCAAACTGGGGATTAGAAATCGAGAAAAACGCCATCAAAGTAAACAATGCCTTAGATTATCAAACGAATATCCCGGGAATTTTTGCCATTGGCGATGTCAATACTTATCCAGGAAAATTAAAATTGATTCTTTGTGGATTCCACGAAGCGACGTTAATGTGTCAGGCGGCATACCAAATCATCAATCCAGGAAAAAGATACGTGATGAAATACACCACCGTCTCAGGAGTTGATGGATTCGACGGAACTCGTAAGGAGGCACCCAAACAAGCGGTCAAAGCAATCGATTAGCAAAATATCGATGCAGTTTAAGCTATTGATTTTATATTAAAAAACAATAAATATGCCACAAGACGTAACTATAAAAATTACCGATAGAGAAGGAATAACACACGAGGTGCAAGCTCCAACCGATATGAATATGAATGTGATGGAACTTGTACGAGCTTACGAATTGGCTCCAGAAGGTACAATCGGAACTTGCGGCGGAATGGCTATGTGTGCTTCTTGTCAATGTTATGTTTTAAATCAAGTGGCTTTGCCCGAGAAAAACGATGACGAAGAAGCAATGCTTTCAGAAGCTTTTAATGTGAAAGTTAACAGCCGTTTGGGATGTCAAATTTACATTACAGATGATTTAGAAGGGCTGGAAATTGAATTAGCACCAGAATCATAAGAGTCAAAAGCGAGATTCATCTCTTAGTTTAGACCAAATTTTTCATTCTTTTCAAAAGCGTATCAATCTATTGGCGCAATACAACACACTTAAAAGCTACTCAAAGCAAAGACTCAAAGCAAATTAGATATTATTTTATATTTTAATTTTTAGTATTACCTTTGTTGCGCCAATAGAATTATTAATAGTTATCACGAAAGCCAGAGGGAATAGACCCAACGAAAGCTTAGCAACCTATTCATTTTCAGCGAAAAAGGTGCTACATTCTATCCCGAGTATCGGGAAAAGATAACAAAGAGAAAATTTCTCCCTTTCCACGATAACATTTATAATTTTTTTGAAACAACAGTTTTTTAGGAGCTAGTTCCTGCTGTACGTTGCAATCTTTTGTTTTTTGGCAGCAAAAAACAAAAGGATTTCCACTTCCATCAGGGCTAAAAAAAATAGGAATAAATAGAGTATTAGTTTAAAAAATAACTTTGCGCCTTAGCGTCTTAGCGGTAAAATAAAAAATATGCCAAATATTCAAGAAGAAATCAAAAAACGGATTCTCGTACTCGACGGAGCAATGGGAACGATGTTGCAACGCTATAATTTTTCCGAAGAAGATTTCCGAGGAGAACAATTCAAAGATTTTCCGCATTCGCTCAAAGGGAACAACGATTTATTGTCGTTAACGCAACCCAAAGCCATCAAAGAAGTGCACGCTTTGTATTTTGAAGCGGGAGCCGATATTGTCGAAACCAATACGTTCTCTGGAACCACAATCGGAATGGCAGATTACCATTTAGAAGATTTTGTCTATGAATTGAATTACGAGTCGGCAAAACTAGCTCGTGAAGTAGCCGACGAATTCACTGCAAAAAACCCAGATAAACCCCGTTTTGTAGCTGGCTCTATCGGACCAACAAACAGAACTGCGAGTATGTCACCAGACGTGAATGACCCTGGTTACAGAGCCGTAACTTTCGACGATTTGCGTATTGCTTACAAGCAACAAGTCGAAGCTTTAATTGATGGCGGTGTAGATTTACTTTTGGTAGAAACCATTTTCGACACGCTAAATGCTAAAGCAGCACTTTTCGCCATCGAACAAGTCAAAGACGAGCGTAATGTTGATATTCCAATTATGGTTTCAGGAACCATAACGGATGCTTCCGGAAGAACACTTTCAGGACAAACGGTGGAAGCCTTTTTAATCTCGGTTTCACATATTCCGTTGTTGAGCGTAGGTTTCAATTGCGCGTTGGGAGCCGATTTGTTGAAACCGTATTTGCAGACATTGTCGCATAACACTTCATTCAATATATCAGCACATCCTAATGCAGGATTGCCCAATGCATTTGGAGAATACGATGAAACGCCAGAGCAAATGCAAGCTCAAATACGAAGTTATCTAGAAGATAATTTAGTAAATATCATTGGTGGTTGTTGTGGTACAACTCCTGAACATATTAGGTTGATTGATGATATAGCCAAAGATTATCAACCGAGAGTTTCGACTGCGGTGATGTAATGGTTTTATAATTTGAAATAAATTAAAAATTCAGCAAACTATGTTAAGGAGTTTTAGTGTACTGTTCTTATTGTTTAATTTGATATTATTTTCAAGTTGTAAACAAGAAATCAAAGTTGATAGAGGTCGGGCATTGAT
>CAMBHH010000214.1 GCA_945866505.1 Flavobacterium psychrophilum | reverse complement strand
CACCTCTTCGAATTCAACGTCTTCAACATTGTCTCCTTGTGGTTGTTCAGCTTGTGGCTGTTGTTGAGCAGCACCTTGAGCTTGTTCACCTTGAGCATACATAGCTTCAGTAGCTGTTTTCCAAGCAGCGTTGATGTTGTCCAACGCTTTTTGAATGGCATCTACATCTTGAGATTGGTGCGCCATTCTCAATTCAGTCAAAGCATACTCGATTGCTACTTTATTTTCGTCGGTCAATTTCTCTCCAAGCTCTTTTAATTGATTCTCAGTTTGAAAAATCATTCCATCGGCTTCGTTCAATTTTTCAGCTCTAGATCTAGCGATTTTGTCAGACTCGGCATTCACTTCAGCATCTTTTTTCATTCTTTCGATTTCTTCGGCAGTTAATCCAGAAGAAGCTTCAATACGAATATCGTGAGATTTTCCAGTTCCTTTGTCCGTTGCAGATACTTTAATGATACCATTAGCATCAATATCAAAAGTTACTTCAATTTGTGGAACACCTCTTGGTGCAGGTGGAATTCCGTCTAAGTGGAAACGACCAATCGTTTTATTATCAGCAGCCATTGCTCTAGCTCCTTGCAATACGTGGATTTCAACTGTTGGTTGAGAATCGGCAGCAGTAGAGAATACTTGAGATTTTTTAGTTGGAATAGTTGTGTTAGACTCAATTAATGTAGTCATAACGCCACCCATAGTTTCGATACCTAAAGACAAAGGTGTAACATCCAATAACAATACATCTTTTACATCTCCCGAAAGAACGCCACCTTGAATAGCTGCTCCAATGGCAACAACCTCATCAGGGTTAACTCCTTTAGACGCTTTTTTACCGAAGAATTTTTCTACTTCGTCAACAATTCTTGGCATACGAGTAGAACCTCCAACCAAAATTATTTCATCAATGTCAGAAGTTGATAAACCTGCATCTTTCAATGCTTTGGCAACTGGTGCCATCGAACGTTTTACTAAAGAATCAGTTAATTGTTCGAATTTAGCTCTTGTTAACTTTTTCACCAAGTGTTTTGGTCCTGAAGCCGTAGCCGTTACATAAGGCAAATTGATTTCAGTTTCAGCAGAAGATGACAATTCGATTTTTGCTTTCTCAGCAGCTTCTTTCAAACGTTGCAATGACATTGGGTCTAAACGCAAGTCAATTCCTTCATCATTTTTGAATTCGTTAGCCAACCAATCAATAATTTCGTGGTCAAAATCATCTCCACCAAGGTGAGTATCACCATTTGTAGAAAGCACTTCGAAAACTCCGTCTCCTAATTCAAGAACCGAGATATCAAATGTACCTCCACCTAAATCGTAAACAGCAATTTTTTGATCTTTACCTTTTTTATCCAAACCGTAAGCCAAAGCGGCTGCAGTTGGTTCATTGATGATACGCATTACTTTAAGACCTGCAATTTCACCAGCTTCTTTAGTAGCCTGACGTTGTGCATCATTAAAATAAGCAGGAACAGTAATAACTGCTTCGGTAACGGTTTGACCTAAATAGTCTTCAGCCGTTTTTTTCATTTTTTGAAGTGTCATAGCTGACAATTCTTGTGCAGAGTACAAACGACCGTCAATATCCACACGTGGAGTATTGTTGTCGCCCTTCACTATTTTATAAGAAACTCTTTTTGCTTCAGCCGAAACCTCACCAAAACCTTGTCCCATAAAACGTTTGATAGAAGCAATAGTCTTAGTTGGATTAGTTACTGCTTGTCTCTTAGCAGGATCGCCTACTTTAATTTCGCCACCTTCAACAAAAGCGATGATAGACGGTGTTGTTCTTTTTCCTTCTGCGTTAGGAATAACAACTGCTTCATTACCTTCCATTACAGAAACACAAGAGTTGGTAGTACCTAAATCAATTCCGATTATTTTACCCATTTTATTTATATTTAATTTTTATTGAATACTTATTTTAACAGCACGAGATGCAATAGACAATCTTTGTGCCAAGGCATTGACAGCCTTGAAATTGTCAGTTTATAGTATCATTGGCGGAAAATAATATGACAAGATGACATTTTAGGAGCTGTTTCCCGCTATTCGCTTTATCTTTATGTTCTTAAAGAAAGAACATAAAGGATGTCGCTACTATCCGGGCTAGGGCATTGCGGTTATCAAAAAAATTAATTCATTAATAATATCAAAATAAGTATATTAGCACAAATTATAGATTTAATAAAAAAAATAGGAAGTAATAGTATTATGGCAAGAGGAAAGAAATTAACAATATTTATGTTAGATGGAACAGAATACGGTCCAAGAATAGCGGAAATAGGAAATTGGGTAGGAAAAGCATTTTATACACCGAGAACTATGATATCTCAATTACTTGAAAGGCCAGAATTTGATAATCCAGGTATTTATTGTTTAAAAAGTAATTCCGAATCAGAATCGTACCAAGAAAAAATTTACATCGGAGAAGCTGAAAACATAAAAAATAGAATAAAACAACATTTACAAAACTCCAAGAAAGATTTCATCGAATTAATTTTCTTCATTAGCAAAGATGATCTCTTAACAAAAACTCAAATTAAATACCTAGAGTCTCGATTAGTTCAACTCGCAATTGAAGCAAAAACAGCAGAAATTGAAAACGGAACAACGCCTTCTCTACCAACTTTGCACGAGGCAGACATTTCAGATATGGAATATTTTCTTGACCAATTAAAACTTATTTTACCAGTAATGGGATTTAGATTTTTAATATCATCAATTGTTAAACATCCTGAAAAAGAGTCTGAAAAAGAGCAAAAGAAAATATTGTTAAAAATTAATACTACTAAAATAAGTGCATACATGTATATAAACAATCAGGGTTTCATTGTTACAAAAGGTTCGCAAGCAAAGAAAATCCTTTCTAATTCTTGTACAATTACTTATAGAACACTCAGGCAAAAACTACTAGACACACAAATATTAAAAGACAGCGGCGAATATTATGAGTTTGTTGAGGATACAATTTTTTCTAGTGCCAGTGCTGCTTCAAATATGATTTTAGGGAGAAATTCAAATGGATATACCGAATGGATTTCGGAAAAAGGAATATCATTAAAAGAACTTGAAGAAAATTAAGTTTTTTTCCTACAAGTTTTCACCGCAAAGTCTTCGACTTTTACTATGCATTTGTCTGTCTTTGACTTACATTAATTTAAGCCAAAAATAAAGGAGGTTAGAAAGCTATGAAACCTTAGAGCAAATTCTATAAATTATCGTAATTTAGAAACTATGAAAAGTTTTACCATAATAATTATTGGAACATTTCTATTAGCTATTTTGGTATATCTCTTTTTATTATTAAGAGACCGGAAGTTATTAGAAACAGTTACAAAATCTCACAGAGGAACTAAGACTGAAAGAGAATTGGTTTTGAAACTTTTAAAAGCAGGATTTCCAGCACAAACCATTTTTCACGATTTATATCTAAGAAATAGGCACGGTAATTACGCTCAAATCGATTTAGTGCTCGCTACAAAAGTTGGGATAATAGTATTTGAAGTGAAGAAATATAGCGGATGGATTTTTGGAAATGGAAATCAAACTAAATGGACTCAAGTATTAGCATACGGAAAACAAAAATATTATTTTTATAATCCTATTCTTCAAAATCAAAAACATATTGAAGATTTAAAAACAAAACTTACCGATTTTCAAAACATCCCCTTTTATTCTGTCGTTGTATTCTTTGGCGATTGCGAATTTAGAGATGTCAGTTTTATTCCAAAAAATACTTATCTATTAAAATCTCCAAGAGTAATTCAAGTGGTTAAAAAAAATTATAAAAGACAATGAGCTTGCAAATTATAAAAGTAAACGTGACGTGGTTAATGTATTATCATCAGCCGTCGTGAATGGCGAGAGCAAGAAAATTTCAGAAAGACATATTAATGATATTAAAGAGATGCTTGGTGAAGATAGAATTTTCCACTAAATTAAACAAACTACTTTCCCCTCTCCGCAAAGTCTCCGCCTTTGAGTATGCGTTTGCCAGTCTGCAACTGACCCTGCTCATTCGACCCGCAATGGCTTTCAGAATATTATAGATACTGCCAAGCACAACACCAAATGTGAATTGAAAAATCGTTACTTTGCAAATAAAAAAATATAAATTCAATATTTAAGATAAATAACAACTCCTCATGAAAAAAAGAACTGTCCTCATCTTATTTCTACTCTTCTTTGCAAGTAAACTCACAGCCCAAATTCCAACAAATATCCTAAAGTTATTTCCCCAAGGAACCGTAATTAATGCCAACATTCCTTATGCAGCTGATACGCTCGTAAAGCATACGCTCGACATTTACGCCCCTTCGAACAACGGAAAAAAAGTACCGCTTGTTATCTGGATACATGGTGGCGGCTGGCGGCAAGGCGACAAATATGGCGACATGGAAAACATGAACAAAACCATTAATGCTATTGTAGGCAATGGTTTTGCTGTAGCGTCTATCAATTATCGGTTTAGCACTACCAAAATTTTTCCAGCCCAAATCCAAGATTGCAACCAAGCCATTGATTTTCTATACAAAAACGCTGATAAATATCTTTTAGACAAAGACAATATAGCGGTTATCGGTTTTTCGGCAGGCGGTTATTTAGCTTCATTGATTGGAACGTCCAATAACAATAAAATCAATGCCTTTTATTTCAATAATAAACAGCCTAGTTTTAAAATAAAAGCAGTAATTGATTGCTACGGTCCCACCGATTTTATTGCCAGAATAGGCAGCATGCCTTTAGATGAAGGGGAACAAAAATCAACTTCGACCGCACTTCTTGGAGCACAACCACTATTGCGTCCAGATTTAGCAAAAATTGCCAGTTCTACTACTTATGTCGATAAAAATGATCCTCCGTTTCTGATTTTTCACGGCGATAAAGACCAAACGGTTCCTATCACTTTATCCAAATTATTAGACTCGTACTTAAAACTAGCCAATGTTCCCAGTGAGTTTGTAATCGTTCGTGATGCACAACATGGTGGCCCTTTATTCAATTCTGAGGATGTAAAAAACAAAATTATTCTGTTTTTAAAAACCAATCTAAAGTAATTGTAATCGAACCGCTAATAGATTAAAAACAAGAACCAACCTAGTAAGAATATTGTTGAAATCAGCTACCCAAGTATTGCTGCAAAACCTGAGATAGCTTTACTTAGTGTCATATTTTTGTAAGTATTCCTATATTCAAGCAATAGCTAGTTTAAACCTTCCATTTATTGTTTATCAAAAAAATATTTACCTTTTATTAACTTATTTTTATTGTTATTCAATAAATATTTATTATGTTTGCCAAGTAATTTTAAAATCAAATATAGTTATGAAAGCAAAAAACAACTTCGTATTTATCGTCCTACACATTGTAGCTTGGATTATTTTTGTAGGCTTGTGCATTGAAGCCGGCGCTTTAATTGTCAACTTTGTATTCAGTATTTTCAAACCTGAAATGGTCCATAATTTATATCAAAAAATGGATTTAAGCGAATTGTACAATCGAAGTCAATGG
>CAMBHH010000213.1 GCA_945866505.1 Flavobacterium psychrophilum | reverse complement strand
TGTTGATTAAGATATTGCCAATTTAAGCCGCCGTTTTCTGTTTTATATAATTTTGCATATTTGTCTGCAATATAACCTACATTTTTTGAATAAAACTTAATCTCTGTGTACCATTCGGAAGAAATTTTTAATTTTATCCATGTAATACCTCCGTCAGTTGTTTTATAAATTAATCCCTGGTCACCGACAAAATATCCATTGTTCTCATCAATAAAATCAAAGGCATTGATATCTATATCTACGTCAATATTTATGTTCCACGTATTTCCACCATCAATAGTTTTATACATTCTACCACCTGAATATCCTATTCTATTGCCATATCCTATTAAGTCAGTAACAAATTGAATCTGTCCAAATTCTTGATTTAAAACTTGTGTCCAATTAATTCCTCCGTCAATGGTTTTCATAACTTTTGTTCGGTTATAACCGCCTGAAATAAAACCAATGTTTTCATTAATAAAAAAAACCGAACTTAATCCTTCATCAACATAAATGTTCAATTGCTTCCATGTAACTCCACCATCTATTGTTTTAAATACATCTCCAGATGGACTGTTTGTTCCACCTCCTATGGAATATCCAACGTTTTCATCAACAAAATAAAATCCACTACAATAACTAAAATGATTAACAGAAGATATAAAAGACCAACTATCTCCAAAATCTGTTGTTTTATAATAATTATTTCTTGATCGTGCAAAACCAGTTCCACTATCAAATATTTTTATATCATTAAATTCGTTGTAATTTTCGGACTGAGACTTCCAAGTAGTACCACCATCTATAGTTTTAATGATTCGCCCACGAGTACCAGTAGCGTAGCCAATACTATTGTTTTCAAAATAGATACCGTACATAGAAGTTCCACCTACAAAACCACTTTGAAAAAATATTGAACTCCATGTGTTTCCACCATCAGTTGTTTTATAAGTACCGCCATGATCACCAGTAGCAAAGCCATTACTCTCGTCTAAAAAATGAAAGTCGTAAACAGCTTGACTTGTTCCCGTAATTTTAACCCAAGTTTCACCAGCATCTGTTGTTTTATATATTTCATTATGTTGTCTTGCTGCGAAACCAATATTTTCATTTACAAAATAAACCGTAAAATAACCTGAAGGTGATGTATAACTGTCATCTTTTGTTCTATACCAATTTTGACCTCCATCAATGGTTTTTAGTATGATTCCATTATTGCAAACTGCATGTCCAACTAATGAACTGGTAAAAGCTGTTTTAACCACAGTGACATTTGGAATTGTAATACTTTGCCAAGTATTTCCCCCATCATTAGTTTTTATGATACTATTTGAAGTTGATAATACTATATTGTTATCATCTATTATAGTAACCGTATTGAAATTACCGCTGAAACCAATAGCTATTTGTTTCCACGAAGCTCCGTTATCTATAGATTTTAAAACATATCCATTATCACCAACAATGTAACCTTTTGTATTGCGGAAATTCATATCATTTCCACTTGAGATAGTTTGCTTCTTTGTCCAAGTGGCACCAGCATCCACTGTTTCTAATAATTCATTTGAAGTTATAATGTAACCAATATTATTTGTCACAAACTCAACACCTTTTCCAGTATTAGCTGTTGGTTTAGGATTTAATAGTTCCCAATTTGTTTGAGAATATATTTTACTAACGGAAACTATAATACAGAAAAAGATAAGTAGACTTTTGTTCATTTTAGTTTTATTTATTAAATTTGGATTATATGTTAACAAGTTACTTAGCTACTTTCTATTCGCATAAAATTACACCCGCTAGTTACCGTGTCTTGCTCGTACAAACTATAAATTGTTATATTCTCCGAACTGGTCCTGCAGCAGCATCAAAACACAAATTGTTAGCAGACGTTATTTTTTAATGATTTTCTTAACAATTCTTTCTTTAGAGGATATTAAATTAATGATGTAGGTACCTTGATTTAATTGTTTAAGATTGAGATTTATATTTTGAATATTCGTATAATCAGAAACAAAAAGCAATTTCCCTGTTTCATCAAATAATTGAACTTCTAATTTATCCATATTACTACTTAGATTGATATTAACATCTGAAAAAGTTGGGTTTGGATAAACAACTGCTTTTTCAAGAATTGCAATAAAATCGTCAGTTGAAAGAGAATTGTCTTTAATAACCGCTTCAATTATTGAACCACATCCGGAATTGTAAATAGAAAAATTGAAAAGGCCTAGATTTATATTGTCATAACCATCCTTCAATTTATTTTCAATTTCACTTTGGCTCTCAGTACACCAGCAATTTTCGGTCAAGTCCTTATTTATTTTGTCTAAATTCTCTACGTTGTAAGTTGTGTTATTACAAATTTTATTATTCTTAATTTTTGTAACATAACCATCGTAGTTTGAAGTTCTCACTCCTATACCATTATTTGATATAATATTATTTCTAATTGTAAACCCCTCCCAAAAACTATCGACTCCAACAGTATTATTCGTAATTGTTGAATTTTGTAGTAAACCTCGTCCGCCATACAAGGCAGTTCCATTGTTTTTGAAAGTAGAATTACTTACATCAATCCTTTCGGTCTGAAATAGCCCGTAATTATTATTAGTGAAAGTGCAATTTGTTACTACTTTATCAGCTTGGGTTATTCCATATGTGTTGTTATTGAACTCTGAATCATCAATATTGATGTCATAACCTGTATAACCACTTACAGCAAAAATATTGTTTTCAAACTTACACTTCTTATAATAGATAGGCCCTCCTTGATTGCAACATTCCGCGTCAGTTGAAGACGAAGCATACTTAAAATCGCAATATTCAAAACTTGCTTTAGCTCCTAATGAATTTTTGATTTGTATGCCTGACCAGTCGCCTTTGTTTGGTGTTGCTGAATTTGATGTAAAAGTTATTCTCGAATCAGCAGTTCCTATTGCTATCAATTGTCCACGGATTTCAAAATATTTATTTGAATTGAATTTTAGTTCAACGCCAGGTTCAATAATGAGTTTTACATTAGGGAACAACGCTAAATTATCAGTTACTATGTACGGACTATTTTTAAGGCTAAATGTAGTATTAGAAAAAATACCACCACTTATATTGGTTTGAGCCGTTGTTATAATACTTAGTAACAACAAGCTATTTAAAAGGATTTTTTTTATCATTTATATTGTTTTGTTTTCGATAATTTTTGTGTCAAATATATCAATTCTTACTATGTTTTAACTTCTTTATTCTTTTTAAATTTAGGAATTAATTGTGTATGATTTTTGCCAAAATTCTTGAACTAAAGCTGTAATTGATATTATGCAGTATTTACATACTATAATTTTTTTACTAACGAACTGTAGGAAAGATTGACTTCTTCGAATTGATATTCAAGTGGTAGCGAGGTTCGAATAGCTATGGTTTTCGCTAAGAAAGTTTAGCGTCTTTTAATTTTATTTAATCGACGTTCTATCTGATTTAAAATTAAATATTTTTATAATACCCTCCCGAATGCGAGCGTCACGCTCGTACACGATATAATTTATTTCTTTTCTTGGACTTGATTGTCGGCACGAGCGTGATGCCCGCTTTAGCATTTTTACAAACAATTGCTTGTGCCAGCGAGAGGTAAAAGTTGGAACGTTGTATAGTAATTTATACAAAGATATGTTTAGGGAAACTTAGTACAGAAGCATTTGTATTGAACTTAATATAAATAACTAATCAGTGTTGTAATTAGTTTTAAAGTTGATGTTTACACAAAACTCAATGAATAGATCCTAGAATAACATCGGTTATATTTTGGCCTGATATTGGCTTTACCAAATAACCTGACAATGTGCTAATACTTTTAGCTTTTAAAACATCTCTTTCATCAATGGAAGAACTCACCATGTAAATCAATATTTCTTTAGGCATCATATGCTTGATAAGCTGGTATTCCTCTAAAAACTCCCATCCATCCATAACTGGCATGTTTATATCTAAAAATAGAATATCAGGTATGTTTTCTTGATTGCCCATCTCATCCTTTAGGAAATTAATTGCTTTCAGCCCATTTGAAAACTTGATAATCTTATTTACTAGATTAGTCCTTTTCAGCAAAATTGATGTAGTGAACTGATAGATTTCATCATCGTCTACAATGCAAAAAGTACTTACCTTTGTCATAAATGTTTTTTTTTAGGAAATGTTAAAAGTCCTGCATCGATTTCTTTTTCGAAATTAACATATTTTTTTAAATTAAAGAAATTTTTACATTGAAATCAATAATAAATTTTGTTCTTTTATCTTCCTCACTTTCAGCATAAATAGAGCCACCCATTGTTTCGATTTGATTCTTGGTGATGAATAATCCTGTGCCTTTCGCATCAGGATGCTCGTGGAAAGTTTTATTTAGTCCAAAAAGTTTTGCACCATGCTTTTTTAAATTAATACCCATTCCGTTGTCTTCACAGGTTAAGCTAATCATTCCCTCTTCATCGACGTACGATTTAAAAATGATTTGCGGTGCTCTTTTTGGCGATCTATATTTAATCGCATTAGTTAATAAGTTTAAAAAAATACTTTCAAGGTAAACTTTTGGATAGTTGATTTTCTCACAAGCATTGAAATCGTAAGTAATGGTGGTCGCCGTTTCTTTAATCTGCGTTTCTAGATTGATTATGTGTCTGGATACAATATCTTGAAAGAAAAGTTCTTCTTTCGGTATTTCAGTATCTTGTCGTATTCGAACAACATTCGATAAATCCTTTACCGTAGTAGAAAGATTTTCAAAGGCGATGTCGATTTTTTGAATGAACGTGTTTCGCATATCATTATCTGTCTCCGCTTTCAACAAATTTAACAAGGCTTCCAAATTCGCAACTGGTGACCTTAAATTATGCGAAACTATGTAGGTAAAACTTTCCAATATCTGCCTCTTTTTTTCAATCTGATCTGCTAATAACTGCAGATTATCGATGCTACGTTTAAGTTCCAATTCGTACAGTTTCTGATCTGTGATGTTTTTAGTTATTGTTAAAACATCTTCGGGCATTTCACCTGATTGATTTTCAAGCGGTATGATTGATATTTGAAAATAGTTGTGTTGATTGCTATTAGTATTTGTTTCAAATTCGTACGTTTCGGTTTTATTTGTTTTGAAAGCAGATTCTACGCGGCGAATGAATAATTCATTTATCTGATCATCCGATTCACCCAGCACTTCGCGCATATTCTTGCCAATAATGTTTTCAGCTTCCACGGTTCGTACTTTGCTAATCGAATCATTCATGAACTGATAGGTTAGATTTTTGTCTATGCGCGTAATGATATCGGGATTACTGTTTACCAATGTCCTGAATTGATTCTCACTAATTGATAACTTTTGGTAGGCAATGGCTAAGTCTTCAATGATTAGTTGCAAATCTTTGGGCGATCGATATTCTAAAGCATTTGGAAGGAAGCGGTAAAGCACAAAAACAGTAATCCAAGATATCAGCGCGGTCATAATTAAGATCACTGCATTTAGTCTGTATAAAGGAATCCAAAAAATAATAGCGTCTA
>CAMBHH010000212.1 GCA_945866505.1 Flavobacterium psychrophilum | reverse complement strand
CCGCAAATGAATAATTTTGGCGGATTTGCTGTCATTTCAGCTTTAATATTTGGATTGTATTTTCCAGGATAGCCACCAATATGAGTGATCCAAACGTCGACACCTTCGCACATAAATCGATTGTGCAACGGAAATTCCATTCGGGCTTTATCATCATCAATATTGCCGTAAACGCCGTGCAGTGGTTTGAGTTTTTTTAGAGTATCGGTGACAATCAAATCACCAATATCGCCAGCGTGCCAAACTTCGTCAGCTTGCACCACATATTTCAAAATCGTATCATCAATATGACTATGGGTATCGGAAAGTAAAAGGATTTTTTTCATTTTTGTTATTGTGAGAAAGGGACGCCATCTCATACTCTTTTTAGTAAGAAGCAAAGTTATTTATTTAAGTTGGATGTTTGTATGTTATAAATTTCTGTTTTGGGAAAATTTTAAAGGTGTAATCATTTTAAATCTTTGTAAATTTGCCCTTCAAAATGTGTAATATGGTTTCACGCAGATAATCTGAAATCTAAAATCACGAATCTAAAATTAAAACTTGAGGTATTTTATAAAACTGGCATATAACGGCACCAATTATCACGGATGGCAATACCAACCCAATGCTCCTTCGGTTCAGGAAACTCTGAACAAGGCGTTATCAGTTGTATTTAATGCAGAAATTAATGTAATGGGAGCAGGACGCACAGACACTGGAGTTCACGCCAAAGAAATGTATGCCCATTTTGATTTTGAAACTCCTTTTGATAGTCATAATTTAATTCATAAACTCAATTCCTATTTACCAAAAGATATTGTCATTTATGATATAATTCCCGTTCATAACGAAGCTCACGCAAGATTTGACGCTACAAAACGAACGTACGAATATTATATCAACACTTTCAAAGATGCTTTTTTGCAAGACCGAAGCTGGTATTATCACCAAGAATTGGACATCGATTTAATGAATGAAGCTTCAAAAATATTATTCAATCATACTGATTTTCAATGTTTTTCTAAAGTACATACCGATGTAAACACTTTCGATTGTACTATTTTTGAAGCGCATTGGCAGCAAGAGAGTGATAAATTGGTGTTTACAATTTCCGCCAATCGTTTTTTAAGAAATATGGTTCGAGCCATTGTGGGAACTTTAGTTTATGTAGGTTTGCACAAAATTACTATAGAAGATTTCAACAACATTATAGCAAGTAAAAACCGAAGTGAAGCCGGATTTTCAGTTCCAGCACACGGATTGTATTTGACAAAAATTGAATATGATTATTTATAGCAGATTTCAGGTTGCAGATTTCAGGTTGTAGCTGCTGAAAACTTAGTAAATGAGATGTTTTTAAGTATAAAAAAAAATATAAATTAGATTATAAAGCAGATAATAGTAAAGGTTGCAGATTTTAAAATCTGAAATCTGCAACCTGAAATCTGCCATCTGAAATTATGAAAGCAAAAGCATTCGACACACGATTATTCAAAAGAATATTAAAATATACTAAGCCTTATCAATTGCGCTTTAACGGCGTGATTGGTTTTGCTATTTCATTATCTATTTTTGCGGCTCTGCGTCCGTATTTATTAAAACAGACTGTCGATGGATATATAAAAACTCAGGATCAATTTGGACTTTTACTTTATGTAAGTCTCATGGGATTTGTTTTATTATTGGAAGTTTTTTCACAATTTTTCTTTGTTTATTGGGCCAACTGGCTCGGACAAGATATTGTAAAAGACATTCGAAATAAAATGTTCAAACACATTCTGAGTTTCAAAATGAAATATTTCGACAATGTGCCAGTTGGACAACTCGTGACACGTTCAGTTTCGGATATTGAGGCTATTGCTCGTATTTTTAGTCAAGGACTATTTATGATTATTAGTGACTTGATGAAAATGTTTGTGGTGCTAATTTTTATGTTTTACATGAACTGGAAACTAACTTGGATTGTGATTATTGCAATCCCAATTTTAGTTTTTTTTACTCGAATTTTTCAAAAGAAAATGCAAATCGCTTTCGAAGAAGTGAGAACCCAGATTGCCAATTTGAATTCTTTCGTTCAAGAACGCGTGACAGGAATGAAAATTGTTCAATTATTTCATAGAGAAGAAATTGAGTTCGAAAAATTCAAAAACATCAACCAAAAACACAATAAAGCTTGGATAAAAACCATTTTATATAACTCCATCTTCTTCCCTATTGCCGATATTATTTCATCATTAACCTTAGGTTTTGTTGTACTTTACGGAGGTATCAAAATATTGAATGGAGACCATTTTACTACTTTTGGAGATTTGTTTTCTTATACTATGTTCATCGGAATGTTATTCAATCCATTACGTCAAATTGCAGATAAATTCAACGAGATGCAATTGGGAATGATTGCTGCCAATCGCGTTTTTGACATTCTCGATACCCAAGACCAAATTCAGGATACCGGAACTATAGAAGCTCCAATTTTTGAAGGAAACATTCAGTTCAAAAATGTTCGCTTCGGTTATATCGCTGAAGAATATGTCATAAATGGTATCGATTTAGATGTTCAAGCGGGTAAAACTATTGCCATTGTTGGATCAACAGGAGCGGGAAAATCGACGATTATCAATTTGTTAAACCGATTTTATGAAATTAACAGTGGAACAATTTGTATCGATGGACACAATATCGAAAACTATACTTTAAGTTCATTGCGCAAGCAAATTGCTGTAGTTTTACAAGATGTGTTCCTTTTTGCGGATACTATTTTCAATAATATTACGCTGAACAATCCTGATATTTCGCGTGAACAAGTTTTGGCTGCAGCCAAAAAAATTGGTGTTCATAAATTCATTATGAGCTTACCCGATAATTATGATTTCGACGTAAAAGAACGTGGCGTAATGCTCTCTTCTGGGCAACGCCAATTGATTGCATTCCTGCGTGCTTATGTAAGTAATCCGAGTATTCTCATTCTGGATGAAGCCACTTCTTCTATAGATACCTATTCTGAGGAATTAATTCAGCTAGCGACCGAAACCATTACCAAAGGCAGAACTTCCATCGTAATTGCGCATAGATTAGCTACTATTATCAATGCCGATAAAATTGTCGTAATGGACAAAGGATTGATTGTGGAACAAGGAACACATCAGGAATTGTTGGAGAAAACCGGCGGATATTACAAAAACTTGTATTATTCTCAATTTGTTGACCAAGGTTAATATCGTTTTTTGAAGCCTTTGCTGAATAAATTTTAATTTCCATAAATATTCCTTAATTTTGCCAACTGAAAAATAATATAAGAAAACATACAGACATGAAATACGACATCATAGTTTTAGGAAGTGGACCAGGCGGATATGTAACTGCCATTAGAGCATCACAATTAGGCTACAAAGTAGCCGTAATCGAAAAAGAAAATCTTGGCGGAGTATGCCTAAATTGGGGTTGTATCCCAACCAAAGCATTATTAAAATCAGCTCAGGTTTTTGATTACCTTAAACACGCTTCTGATTATGGATTGACTGTTTCATCATTTGACAAAGATTTCCCAGCTGTTGTACAGCGAAGTCGTTCAGTTGCCGACGGAATGAGCAAAGGGGTTCAATTTTTGATGAAAAAAAATAAAATTGACGTCATCGATGGTTTTGGAAAACTAAAACCAGGTAAAAAATTAGACGTTACTGCTGCTGATGGGAAAGTGACTGAATACTCAGCTGACCACATCATTATTGCAACTGGCGCACGTTCACGTGAATTACCAAATTTACCACAAGATGGTGTAAAAGTAATTGGCTACAGACAAGCAATGACATTACCAACCCAACCAAAATCGATAATTATCGTTGGTTCTGGAGCGATTGGAGTTGAATTTGCCCATTTCTATAATGCTATGGGAACCGACGTTACGATTGTTGAATTTATGCCCAATATTGTTCCTGTAGAAGACGAAGATATTTCTAAACAGATGGAACGTTCAATGAAAAAAGCAGGAGTCAAAATTATGACCAATTCTTCTGTAGAAAAAATTGATGTTTCTGGTTCTGGTGTTAAAGCTTTTGTAAAAACTGCAAAAGGTGAAGAAATCCTAGAGGCTGATATTTTACTTTCTGCTGTTGGAATCAAAACTAACATCGAAAACATAGGATTAGAAGAAGTTGGAATTGCTGTTGACAGAGATAAAATCTTAGTAAATGCTTACAATCAAACGAACATCCCAGGATATTACGCCATTGGAGACGTAACTCCAGGGCAAGCATTGGCGCACGTTGCTTCTGCCGAGGGTATCAATTGTGTGGAAAAAATCGCTGGACTCCACGTGGACCCAATCGATTACGGAAATATTCCTGGTTGTACGTATGCTACACCAGAAATTGCTTCTGTAGGTTTGACCGAAAAACAAGCGAAAGAAAAAGGATACGAATTGAAAATTGGAAAATTCCCCTTCTCAGCGTCTGGAAAAGCAAAAGCTGCCGGAACTCCTGATGGTTTTGTAAAAGTAATTTTCGATGCCAAGTACGGCGAATGGTTGGGTTGTCACATGATTGGTGCTGGCGTTACAGATATGATTGCTGAAGCAGTTGTAGCTCGTAAGCTAGAAACTACAGGTCACGAAATCCTGAAATCTATTCACCCACACCCAACAATGAGTGAAGCGGTTATGGAAGCGGTTGCCGATGCTTATGGCGAAGTAATTCATTTGTAGGGACGAGGTTGGAAGTTAAAGGTTAGAAATATATAAATCCGTTTTGTGTAAGCAAAGCGGATTTTTTTTGTTTTGCTAATTTCAAATTACATTAGTACAAAATAGTATTTATAAAATAGTAATCAATCAAATGATTTGTACGGAAAAAATAATATATTTGATGAAATCTAATAGCGAAACAAAAGTTCGCCAATTCAAACAATTTTAGGATGATTGGTGCTAGATTAAAGCTAGTATTTAAGAGTTGGCAGTAATTTTAAATCCTAAAATAAATTGAACAAAATAATCCAATTTTTTATCTATATTTTAATCTTCACACGTTGTAATTCTAACAAAGAACATCTTGAATTATTGAATCAAGTTAAAAATAATGTAGAAGCTGAAAGTAATGTCACGTTTTTATTTAACGAAAGAAACATTCCTTTATCTGAAATACTTGTTGAAGCTAGAATTGACAAATATAAAATTGACAAATCAAAATTTAAAAAAATTGATAGTTTAACCGAAGAATTAAATACTGAACTCAATAAAAGTATTAAGCAAATTAGTTTTAATAAAAACAAAAATCCTAATAATAAATTCTATAAGGCAACCTTGATTTATTTAAAAAAAATTGAAGAAATGGAAGCAGTTCTTCATCCTTTTTTGGAAAGCATAAAAGATACAATAGAGAATAATGAGCAATCATTATCTATAATGGTTAAGTCAAAATCAATGAAAATCAAATCTGAAACTGATAATTGGTTAAAAGTTAAATCGGAATTTTATCGAGAAAATCAAATAGATCAAAAAGAAATTGATTCGATTAGTGAATTAATAAAAGCGAAATAAAAAAACTACTGCCAATACACGCTACAAGCAATTTGGGTTTTAGGCTTAATTTG
>CAMBHH010000211.1 GCA_945866505.1 Flavobacterium psychrophilum | reverse complement strand
TTACTAAACAAAATTACTAAAAAAAGTGCCGGTAATTCATAAAATAATTACAATTTTGAACCAAAAATTACAGCTATGCATTCCAAACAATTGAAATGGTTCTACCTTATAGCTTTAGCGCTAATTTGGGGAAGTTCATTTATCTTGATTAAAAGAGGTTTGGTTGGATTGTCGCCAATGCAATTAGGTTCGTTGCGCATTATTTTTGCAGCCATTTTTCTGCTACTAATCGGTTTCAAAAGTTTGTCTATAATTCCGCTGCGCCATTGGAAATATATAGCTTTGACAGCCACTTTAGGAACATTTATTCCAGCTTTTCTTTTTTCGATTGCACAAACTCAAATCGACAGTTCTGTGAGTGCAATTCTGAATTCGCTTACACCATTAAACACCATGATTTTGGGCGGTTTGGTTTTTGGACTGAATTTTAAAAGATCTCAGATTTTTGGTGTTGTTATTGGCTTAGTTGGAACATTTCTATTAATAATAAACGGAGCTATTCATCATCCGGAGCAAAATTATTATTACGCACTTTTAATTATAATTGCCTCGATTTGTTATGCAACCAATGTCAATTTAATCAAGAAATATTTATCCGATTTGAGTCCGCTAAGTATTACAACAGGGAATTTTCTGGTGTTGTTGTTTCCGGCTTTGATTGTTTTGTTTTTCTCTGGCTTTTTTGAGGTAATTGCTGTCGAAAGTGTGCAGCATTCGTTGTTGTATATTGTAATTTTGGGAGTTGTGGGAACAGGAATTGCCAATATCATTTTCTTTAAAACCATACAAATTTCATCACCAGTTTTTGCCACATCAGTAACCTACTTAATTCCAATAGTTGCTTTTTCTTGGGGACTGTTGGATAATGAAATGCTTACTCCTGTACAGTTTTTGGGTGCTTTTATTATTTTGGTTGGTGTTTATTTGTCGGCTAAAAAATAGATTTCAGATAGCAGGTTTCAGGTTGCAGATTTCAGCACTTCGGCAATCTTATTTTCTACTATTGGTCGTTCCATTACGATTTATTTACTCACGAGCATTTAATTTTAATGGTGTTCGTGAAACTTTGTTTTCGTCCCAAATTTAGCAAATATTTGGGACAAGTTGAAATGGCGAATTGAATTATTTTATTGAAGTGCCGTAAATACTTGTTTTTCCATTTTCAAGAACATTTCAAAAAAAGTGCAAAGTTTGAAAACTTTGCACAGCGGAAGTTCGTGAATATCATTTCATTGTTGGTGCTTCGCACACAACGAACCCTTGCTGTTGGTAGCAGTTTTTATTTCAGTTTTTTTATTGCGCTACTTTCTGTCAAAGATTTCATTTGTGTTATAGCAACTTTGTTGAGTTGTAAAAGTCTATCAGTTTGAGACAAACCTTGTCCGATTAGCAAAGCATTTATACTTTCCATATTGCTCAAGACCACTAACTGTTCCAAAGTCGCATAATCTCTAATGTTTCCGTCTTTGTCGGTATTGTTGTCTCTCCATTCTTTGGCTGTAATTCCAAAAAGTGAAACATTTAGTAAATCGGCTTCATTAGCATAAACAAAACTTGCTTGTTGTTTGGTAATTTCTTTAGGAATTAAGTTTTCTTTGATAGCATCTGTATGAATATGGTAATTTACTTTGGCTAAAGTTCTTTGCAAATTCCATTCTAATTTTAGTCGGTCGTTTTCATCTAATTTAAGTCTTTGATATTCCTTAACCAATAGTAACTGAAACTTTGGACTAATCCACATTCCAAAATGAAATGCGATATCTTTATGGGCATAAGTTCCTCCGTACCTGCCTGCTTTAGCTGTAATGCCTATTGCATTTGTAGCCTCAATCCAGTTTTTAACAGATAATACAAAATTGTTACTCCCTGCACTATTTTTAATTGTACCGAATTCGGTATAATTAAAATTGGGGTTATACAACGCTTCCCACTCGCCAATATATTCAATAGTGCTTTTAAGTGTAAGCCATTTTATGATGATAGCTTCTTGCATTTGGCTTTTAGCCATATCAGTAAGAGAAATAAAATCATCTTGCTTTTGAGAAATAATGCTTATTTCTTTTCCTCCTATTTCTATCTTTTTATTTTTTACCATACTTTTTACTAAACTACAAATTTACAAAAAAAGGAAGTTAGTTGCAGATATTCAATTTTCTTCTACTATTTTTTCGGTTTTCTGTCGCTCGAAAGTGTCGCACAACCTAGTCACACTAGGTAATTTTACCCTTACTTTCTCACAGAACCGTGCTTGAAAGTCTGCTGTCGGAATCGCATAGCTCGCTGACTTTTAACAACGTTTACTTTTATGGAACACTTTGACTAACTGGAATCTGACTTCTTACCCGTTTCAATAATCCACACGATTAATCAAGAAAAGGAAATGTTTTTAAAAAAAAGCTACAAACCAAACCATTAACGAAAAAAGTCGGGAGACTTTTATAAGATTTTCCTTTTTCAAGAACGTTTTAAAAAAAGCTCAAAGTCTGAAGACTTTGCGCAGCGGGCAAACGGCGGTTGTAGGAAGTTTTCTTCTACTGCATTTTCGATTTATAATTTAATTGCTTCTTCAATTATTTGATTGCAATAATTTTCGTGTGTAATTTGTCTTTGAGCAGGATGATATGCATCAATATGTTTTATACTTTTATTTTTTACGTTTTCTTCAATGTCATTTTCAAATAAATAATAAGTTCCTCCATAAATTATTATTGATGGATTTATATCATTTATTTGTTTAAATAATAACTTTTTGTTCTCAACATAAGCTCTTTCCAATGTTGTAAAATGTGTAGTTGAATCGCCTGCTGTTTTTTTGACATTTATATATGCGATTTCTTTTAGAACATCTACGATTTCTGGTTTATCATAATAATATGGAATTTCATCCCACATTTTTTCATTTAGTATTCCGTAAGTTGTGTGAACAATTGAACCAAATGTTTTTTCCCAACCTGATTCTATTCCATAGTCGGTTTTAATATCTTGCAATATTTTTGTCATATCCCAATCACTAATATCTCCATCGTGATTTACCTCCTTCAGTATCCATAATATTTTGACATTTGAAACTTTGTAAAACTCCTTATTAACAATACCGTCTGTGTATGCCATTTTAAATTATTTAAATGATTCTGAAATTCTTGCTATTAATGGCTCTATTTGATTTTTCATAGAATTTGGATAAGTGATTCTTAAATAATGTGTTTGATTGTTTTTAATAAAAGCTTTAAAATAATATATTTTTTCATCATTATCAATACCTGATACTACAAAACTAGTGCTTTTATAAACTTTGTAAGAAACATTTCGTTCTTCACTATATAATTTATAGTCATTCCTTAAGCTTTCACTATTTCCTTCCCCAATAGTTTCAACGCAAATATAAAAGTCGTTCATATCTCCATTTAGAGTATACCATTGTAAACCAGAATTAGCTAAAAGGCCTTCTTCAAAATTATTTGGCAGATCTATTGAAAAACCATATTTATGATTGAAAGTTTTCCAATCTTTGGAAATAATTACATTTTCATTATTTTTCTCTAGTTCATTTGAAATTTTATTTTCTCCTTTTATTTTCTCAACATTTTCTTCCTCTTTTTTTTCCTCTTCATCTTTGTTGAATATTTTACTTATTTCATCTGAAATAAAAACGTTGCCCAAAAGACCAAGACCTATAATTTTGTTTTCGCCTTTATAATCTGCTTTTGTAATAGAAAACAGAAAATAATTGTCCCTAGAAATGAAGCCATCTGCCATTTTATCAATAACAGCATCTCCAAACAGCAATCCTAATCCTTTTCCTAAAGATTGCATTGAGTTCGATTCATTTTCAATCATTTCAGAAGCCATCTTTTTCTTAAAAGCCATTTTAACTTTATACTTGACACTTTCAATGTGATTTTCTTCAGTTGGATTTGAAAAAATTAAGATTGCTACTAATAAAATAGATAGTAAAATGTAAAATTGTTTTTTTGTCATATTTTGTATAGTTTGAATTTTATAGTAATGTTTCTTTCAGTTTGCGGTTTTTAAAATTTCCTACAACTCATTTATATCCGCAAATCCAAAAGCTGCAATACATTTAATCATTTGATTTTCAATTTTTTTACTCCCAACAACATAAAAAAACGCAATGAGTTTTTGGGATTGCCGATAGGGTGTTTTATAAACATCTTTCAAAAATAAGAAAAATAGTAGTACAAAGCTATCCATCTTACAATTATATTCCCCAAAACTATTTTCCTTGCTTCTTTCTAATAAAAAACGAAAACCTCTTGATTTCTCAAAAGGTTTTCGCTGTACTAACTTCTAACTTCTAACTCCCATCTTCTATTGGAAATCAGCGTCAGAAACTCCTTCGTTGATTTTTACTTCAGACATTTTTATGTCCAATTCGAAACCTACATTTTGGATGATGTTGAAAGGGACTTTTACGCCTTTTACTTCTCTATAATCTCCATAATTGGTAGTTTGTGTCATTTTATTTGGACCTTGTTCCACAGTTTTGGACTCGGCAACTTTGAGTCCTGATTTAAGGTCGTAATACAAAGTTGTTTTGCCGTTTTGAATGGTGTATGCGTCATTGCCATTTATAGATTCGATTCCGCTGATTGTAAGTCCAGTTTTTTTGGCCAATTGTAGTTCTTCAAATGGAGTTGCGCTGGCTTTCATTTCGGCTAAATCATTTCCCTCAATTTCTTTTCTTTGACCTTGTTGTACTACATAAGCGCCTTTTTCATTTACCACTTGTT
Organism: Flavobacterium psychrophilum; assembly: GCA_945866505.1. GTDB lineage: Bacteria > Bacteroidota > Bacteroidia > Flavobacteriales > Flavobacteriaceae > Flavobacterium > Flavobacterium psychrophilum_H. The sequence goes on along the minus strand of CAMBHH010000211.1, from coordinate 838 downwards.
TCATCAAACTCATTGGTCCCATTGCGATTTCAATCAATAATTTCCCTTTGGCATCTACTTTATTAGTAAATGAAAGCGGTGATGGTGCTTGCGGAATTGTTGTTGATCCAAGCATCGAAATTGTTTTTACAGTCGTGACTGCTTTTTCTCCACCAATAGCTTTGATGTAATTATCCAAAACAGTTTTAGCAGTTACGCCCGCTGGAACTTCTTTTTTGGCTACAGGTTTTTCTAATGGATTTCCGTTTTTGTCGAAATAAAATATCGGGATGTTTAGTTTTTCTAAACCTGGAAGCACATCCGAACCTTTTCCTGCAATTACAATTCTGCTATTGTCAACAAGGAAATACTTATTGGCGGCAAGTTGCACTTGTTCAGGAGTTACGGCACTTATGTTTTTTATATAATTTTCGTAAAAATCTGCGGGAAGCTTTTCTATTTCAATATTCAGTGCATATCTGGCAACCGTTTGCGGTTTTTCGACCTGCATTACAAAACGCCCGATGTAACTTGCTTTGACATTATTTAGCAATTCGTCGCTTACTTTTTCGGTTCTAATTTTTTTAATTTCCTTGATAAATTCTACAACAGCGCTGTCGGTTACTACATTTCTCACTGCTGAAGCCGATTTTAGTTTTGAAACGTATTTTCCTGAACCAATAATGGCATTGGCACCATAAGTCCAACCATGTTTTTCTCTTAAATTCATGTTTAAATAGCTTGAGAAATCGCCACCCAAGATATAAGTTGCAATTGCTGCTGGGAAAAAATCGGGATCGCTCATTTTTAAATTCACAGTATTTATCAATGAAATTTCAGATTGAACGGCGTTGGGCAT
>CAMBHH010000210.1 GCA_945866505.1 Flavobacterium psychrophilum | reverse complement strand
ATATGCGTGGCGGTAGTAATATGGCAGATATTCAGGTGAATTTGTTGCACAAAGAAGAACGTGATTTACAAAGTCACGACATCGCCAAGGAAATGCGTCCTGATATTCAGAAGATTGCTAAGAAATATGGTGCGAATGTAAAAATCATTGAAGTTCCACCAGGACCTCCGGTTTTATCGACTTTGGTTGCCGAGATTTATGGGCCAGATTACAAGGAACTAATCAAAGTAGCCAATCAGGTAAAAACGATTTTGGAAAATACAACTGATATTGTGGATATCGATTGGATGGTAGAGGACAATCAAACGGAATACAAACTGGAAGTTGACAAAGAAAAAGCAATGCTAAACGGAATTGCTCCACAACAAGTAGTGGGGAATTTGACGTACTTGTTGAAAGAATATCCCGTTTCGAATTTGTATGACGAAAATTCCAACGACAATGTGGGAATCGTGCTTTCGCTGGACGACAAAGATAAAACGAGTTTGCAAGACATACAAAGCTTGAAAATCAAAGGCAGTCAAGGCAATATGATTCCGGTGAGTGATTTGGTTAAAGTGGTTCAAGATACTTTGCAGAAAACCATTTACAGAAAAGATCAAAAACGCGTGGTTTATGTGACGGCTGATATGGCTGGAGCCTTGGAAAGTCCTGTTTATGCGATTTTGGGAATGAATGAAAAACTAACCAAAATGAATGTTCCGAAAGGGTACAAAGTCAACGAATTGTATATTGAACAACCTACGGATGAAAGTGATTTTACCGTGAAATGGGATGGAGAATGGCAAATTACGTTGGAAGTTTTCCGTGATTTGGGAGTGGCATTTTTGGTTGTTATCGTCATTATTTATATGCTGATTGTGGGTTGGTTCCAAAACTTTAAAACGCCTATGGTGATGATGTTGGCGATTCCGCTTTCGTTAATCGGGATTGTGTTTGGACATTGGTTGTTAAGTGCCTATTTTACGGCAACTTCTTTCATCGGAATGATTGCTTTAGCTGGAGTTATGGTTCGAAATTCGGTTTTGCTAATTGACTTTATCGAAATCCGACTCAACGAAGGAGTTCCTTTAAAACAAGCTATTATCGAAGCCGGTGCAGTAAGAACAACGCCTATTTTATTGACAACTGGAGCAGTAGTTATTGGTGCTTCTATTATATTATTTGATCCAATTTTTCAAGGATTGGCTATTTCGTTGGTGTTTGGAGCGATAGTTTCGACTGTTTTGACCTTGCTTGTCGTACCTGTTATTTATTATATCACAGAAAGAAAAAAATGGGAAGCCTCCCCCGACCCCGCCAAAGGAGGGGAGTCAGAAACCTCAAAAAAAAATAATGTTTAACTTTTAACGACTCCAATTTCCTCACCTTTGCTTCGCCAGTTCGCTGTCGCTCGTGTGGGGAGGTTAGGTGGGGCTTATATTTTATGAAACTATTACTAATAACCGCAGTCAGAGAATTTGAAAAAGATATCAAACAAATTCTTAAAAAAGCTGATGTTAAATCTTTCACTTATCAAGATGTAAAAGGATTTGACGACAACTCAGAAGATGCTTTGGAAGCCAATTGGTTTGCCACAAACGACCAAGAAATAGAATCCGTTTTATTCTATGCTTTTATTGATAAAGAAAGAGTGGATGAACTTTTTGAAATGGTGAAAGATTTCAATGCCGACCAAATTTCAAAATCATATATTCATTTGGCCGTTGTGAATATCGAAAAATCAAATTAACCAAAAATACATACATTATGAAAAACAGAATCGTAAGAGCTATCGCAGGAACTTTTACACTTATCAGCTTATTATTAGCTATTTATGTTAACCAAAACTGGTTGTGGTTTACAGCCTTTGTAGGTGCGAATTTATTACAATCCTCTTTTACCAAATGGTGCTTGATGGATGATATTTTGACTAAGTTGGGTGTGAAGGATTAATTTGTTGTTTTAACTTTGTTAAAAAAAGAGGATGCCCTAAAACCGCATCCTCTTTTTCGTTTTAAAAAATAGGTTTTCTTACAGCCAATAAATTATAAATCGTAACTTTAATTTGATCTAATTACAATATTCATTGCCAATTGATTTAATAAAATATCACAACAAAAGAGATTTTAATTCGACAACCGAGAGCCAAGGTGAGATTAAAATATCGAAAAACGAGTTTATCTTTGCAGTAAAAGAACACGTAGCATCCTATTTCCAGTATGATTTTCGACTAGAAATGGATGGTGTTTTGAAAAGTTAGGCTAGCCCAAATGGGACATCAATCAATTCCGAAGAAAAGCGACTGCCGATTAGTATCGAAGATCTCTTTTCAGATTTTTTGAATTTCAGTTTAATGCAAAAAAAACCGCAACTACGTCACGGTTTTTAAATTATGATTGAATTTAAACAATAATTAAAACAACATTTTGCTCAAAACCGATGAAGAGGAAGCTGATTTTGGCAACAACCCTAGCAATGTTGTGTATTGTGCTGGATTTATTAATTTTTTCATTTTAGAAGGAAATAAATCTCTAATAGCAGTCATTTTAGAAGCGTAACCCGCTTTGTCTGAAATTGCTGAAGGTAAAATGCTCTTCTTTTTGTTCAACAATTCGTTAACCAATGAATTCACAGCTGGTTTTTGAGCATCAGTTAATTTTAGTTTTGGCGAAAGTAGACCCATCACTTGATTGGAAATACCAGCTACATCAAAAGAGGTTGTTGCAGCGCTAGTAGCTTTGTTTGCGGTAGAGCTTGCTGCTTTAGTCAAGTCGCCCATACTTTGTGCATTGGAGAACATTGACACGCCCAAAAGCATAGAGAAAATAAGAAGTTTCTTTTTCATAAAGTTTAAGTTTAAATTATTTGATAAATATATTAAAAATTTTAATTATTCAAAATGAGCTAAGAAAATTATGTGCTGAACTATTGTAATTCTATTTTAGAACTACTACGCAATAATCGCTTTTCCAACAAACGACATACACAGGAATGTAAAAATAATTGAAGTCGGAATTTTATAACAAATCAAAAGGCAAATATTAAAAAACACCATACAGTTTAGAAACAGGTTTTAAGTTAAACCAAGTATTGTATTACAATATCCACTTTGTTTGGGTCGTTACGCATCAACTTGGCACAATAGACCTAGCTTTGTCAAATCAAATGGATTTCGATGATTTATTTTTGGAATTCAATGAAAAAATATAACAGAAAATGGGAAGCAGAAAAGAAGTAGTCGTGTTAAGTTGGAAATTGCTAAAGAAAACTTACTAGGAATTTATTGATGATAATGCTTTAAAATTAAGTGCATCGTTGTCGTATTATACCGTATTTTCATTACCGCCGTTGCTAATTATTATAATATCTGTTTTTAGTATTTTCTTTGGAAGAGAAGCTGTTAATGGTCAATTTTTCGGTCAAATAAATGGAATGGTTGGCAATGAAGCCGCCATTCAAATTCAGGAAACCATCAAGAATATTGAATTGACTGAGAACAGTGCATTTGCTGCCATTTTTGGAGGGATAATGTTGCTCATTGGCGCCTCTGGAGTTTTTGCTGAAATTCAAAGTTCCATCAATTATATTTGGGGTTTGAAGGCAAAACCCGACAAGGGATTTATGAAATTTATTAAAAATCGACTAATGTCCTTTTCGATGATTGCATCGGTTGGTTTTTTGTTATTGGTTAGTTTAATTATCAATAGCATTATGGATTTGATTAGTACCCGCCTGCTGATTTACTTTCCCGATTCAACCATTTACGTATTTTATGTGCTTAATATAGTGATCTTGTTTGCCACCACAACTGTTTTATTTTCAATTATTTTTAAAACACTTCCCGACGGAAATATTGCTTGGAAAGATGCCTTAATTGGTTCCGGTTTTACTTCATTTTTCTTTATGTTTGGCAAATTTGCCATTGGGTTTTACCTAGGCAGTTCGACCGTTGCCACAGTCTATGGTGCTGCTGGATCTGTAATTATTATTTTGATCTGGGTGTATTATTCAGCCATAATCTTGTATTTTGGCGCTGAATTTACAAAAGTATATGCCAATGCGCACGGCAGTAAAATCATTCCAAATGATTATTCTGTCGCTATTGAAGTAGAGGTAACAGAACTTCCCACCGCAGCCAAAAAACAGTAATTATATTTCGTTTCTCAATTAATTTAACAAACAAAAAATGCCTTTTTTCAACAACTTTTCTAAAAAAAAAGCGGATAAAACCTTCTAGATTTATCCGCTTTTTTGTACTAAAGAAAGAATTATTTACCTAATTCGATCAAATTATTTATCTTTTTTAAATTATCCTGATCCATTTTTATCAATACTAACTGTTCAGTTATCATCATATGTTGGCCTGATGTTAAATCTTCCTCATTGCTCAATGCCTCATTGTAAGTTTCAATCGCGGCATCTTCTCCAAATATGCACGAATCCAGAATCACTTTTCTGTCTTTACCACTAACTAAAGATTTAACATCCATCCAAATGCGATAGATTTTACCGCTTGTTGTGGTTGATTCCGTTTGTTTTCCGCCTAAATTTTTGACTTCGGCAACGAGTTGTGCTTTTAAATTGATACTTGTTTCCGTTGAATTTGCAAACAGCATTTTTAAATCTGTTTCTTCCACTTCTTTCGATGCTGTTTCGTAGCCGTAAATTCTGTCGTTATTGATTTCAATAAGTGAATTTAAAACAGCAATTGTTTTCTCTGTTTTCATTTTTTTCTATTTTAGATTGTTTTATAATTTATCCTTTCACAAAGATGAGTCTAATAACTCAGCAGCATTTTACACAATTATTGAAATAAATTACATTATTCCGATGTTTATTCCAATTTTTGAATCAGTAAGTATTCGCTGAAATAATTATTATTCAATATAAATAATATAACAATACCTGTTAAGAATGTTATTTTTTTATACTTTTGAAAAGCCATTCAAAATAACAATTTATGACTTTCGAAAGCAAAAATCTTTCCAACGACCAATTATTAGATTTGTATAAAAAACTACTTGTACCAAGACTAATCGAAGAAAAAATGTTGATTTTGATTCGGCAAGGAAAAGTTTCAAAATGGTTTTCTGGAATTGGGCAGGAAGCCATTGCTGTTGGAGTTACTGCTGTTTTAGATGATGACGAATACATCTTACCAATGCACCGAAACTTGGGCGTTTTCACAGGAAGGAATATTCCGTTACACCGATTGTTTTCTCAATGGCAAGGCAAAGCCAATGGATTTACCAAAGGTCGGGATCGCAGTTTTCACTTTGGCACACAAGAATTCAAGATTATTGGAATGATTTCACATCTCGGCCCACAATTGGGGATTGCTGATGGAATTGCTTTAGCAAATAAACTAAAACAAAACGGAAAAATAACGGCCGTATTTACTGGTGAAGGAGCCACAAGCGAAGGGGATTTTCACGAAGCTTTGAATATTGCCGCCGTTTGGGAATTACCGGTTTTATTTATTGTCGAAAACAATGGTTATGGTTTATCAACCCCAACAAATGAGCAGTTTCGTTGTGAAAATATTGCCGATAAGGGAATAGGGTATGGAATGGAAAGCCATATTCTGGATGGGAATAATATTTTGGAAGTATA